>NZ_CP128647.1:1200000-1500000 GCF_030644205.1 Mogibacterium neglectum | reverse complement strand
TAGAACTAAATCCTGATTCGTTGCACGAGACCTGGGGCTATGCTGAGCCATCAGTTTCTGATGTCAAAGCTGGCGAGAGATTCCAGTTCTTCCGCAAGGGGTATTATATTGCGGATAGCGAGCTAACGACTGATTACGAGAAGGTGTTTAACAGTATCGTAAGTCTCAAGAGCTCCTGGAAGAAATAGAGATTACTGTAAATGGGGTGGTGACCATAGATAGTTTATTTACATCCGTACTTACTTTTGTCGAGAATAATCCTATTTTCGCAAAATACATAACGACAGCATCGAGATGGGTCTTTGTAATTTTGGCAGTTTACATTCTTATGAAATCCATCATGTCGCTACTCTCAACAAGGGTGACTCCAGAGGTCTGGGGTTACCTATCTGTTGAGGATGGTGTTACACTCCCAATCACGCATTGGGAGAACATAATCGGCAGATCATCATCTGTTGACCTACGTATTGAGCTCGATACGATTTCCAATACGCAGGCGCTTTTGATTCGCCGTAAAGACGGAAAATGGATGTTCAAGGATTTGAATTCCAAGAATGGAACTATTATCAATGGGATTCAGCTCATTCCGCGTAAGAAATACATAATAAATCCTGGCGACGAAATCGTAATGGGTGGTGCAAAGTGCACACTCGCTGCGATAAGCGTCGAAGAGGAAAAGAATAATGATGCTATGCGCTCGATGGACAAGAAACCTGTCTCGCCATGGCCGCTTATGGTTGCTATCACTGCATTTCAATTTCTGACGATGATACAGCTGATAATTGGCATGGGGACGAACCTCACTCCGGGGGCGCTTCTTTCAATTCCGCTGCTTTCTGCTACTATGTGGATTTATGTGATTCTCTTTAGGGCGATGGGTAGCAAGGGATTTGAGATGGAGATGATAGCATTCTTCATGTCGACTATAGGACTAGCGGTTACGACCTCTGCAAATCCTTCACTCACTATGAAACAGTATATGGCGACGCTTGTTGGTATCTTTATATTCATATTCATGTGCATATATATGCGTGACCTCAAGAGGACGGAGAAGATTAAGCCAGTGCTCGCTGTGCTTGCTATAGGGCTTTTGCTGTTCAATGTGATATTTGGAACGACTAAATTTGGAGCTGCCAACTGGGTTACAGTCGGTGGCATCTCAATTCAGCCTTCTGAAATCGTCAAGCTCGCATTCATATGCATCGGGGCAGCGACGATGGAGAATCTATTCAACAAGAAAAATCTCTACGGCTTCATGCTGTTTTCATTGTTCTGTCTGGCTTGCCTTGCTAAGATGGGAGACTTCGGAGGTGCGCTTATCTTCTTCGTTACGTATCTGGTAATTTCGTTCCTGAGGAGTGGTGATTTTTCGAGACTTATACTCACGATAGGGGCGGCTGGAATCATGGGTATACTTGTACTCCGATTTAAGCCATACATACTGAGCAGATTCAATGCTTGGGGGCATGTGTGGGAACCAGATTTCATCAACGGTATGGGATATCAGCAGACTAGAACCATGTCTTATGCATCTGGTGGAGGTCTCCTCGGCCTTGGCGCAGGGAATGGGTCTCTAAAGACCGTTGCAGCCTCCAACACAGACCTCGTATTCGGGTTTGTCACTGAAGAATGGGGCCTCATAATATCAATTCTGCTCGTTCTATGTATCATTACACTTTCGCTGTTTGCGGTAAATTCAATCGTGGCAGGAAGATCGGCTTTCTACACGATAGCAGCGTGCGGTGCTGCGACGATGATGATTTTTCAGACCATGCTAAATATATTTGGAGCAGTAGACCTGTTTCCGCTAACTGGAGTTACTTTCCCATTCGTCTCTACGGGTGGTACGAGTGCGATGTGTTCATGGGCAATGCTGGCGTACTTTAAGGCTGCGGATATGCGTAAGGATGCAAGCCTTGCGATTAAGAGGAGACCATGATGGGTACGAAGACAAAAGGAGGTAGCATATGCGGAAACTAGAGCGTAGAGCGAATATCTGTCTGCTGCTTGCCGCGTCGCTATTCATAGGAATATTGATTTTTACATGGAGGTTCGTAACAAAGGGACAAGACTGGGCGAGCTTCTATGGAAATAGGCAGATATATACTAACGGTGAAGTCAACCGTGGCACTATCTATGACAGAAATGGCGTGATGCTGCTTAACTGCACAAAGGATGGACTCGTGTATCCTTCTGACGCTTCGCTTAGAAAGGCAACTGTTCATGCGGTTGGAGATCCAAAGGGCAATATTGCTACGGGTGCAATCAACGTATTTAGACCGCAGCTCATAGGGTACGACCTGCTAAACGGGACTTATGATACCACTAAGGACGGAAGCAAAATCAATTTAACCATAGATGCAAAGGCTAATTTAGCTGCGTACAAGGCACTCGGTAACCGCCAGGGAATGGTCGGAGTATATAACTATAAAACCGGAGAGATAATGGCGATGGTATGCACGCCATCGGTTGATCCTAAGGGGGTACTTCCGACAAATTCTAGCTCATCTGAATATTTCAATACATTTCTCTCGGGTAGGCTCACGCCAGGCTCAACATTTAAGACGGTAACAGCTGCGGCGGCAATTGATAATGTCGATGATATAGATGATTTCAGTTTTAACTGCACTGGTGTTACGTATGTAAATGGGTCGCCGATAAAGTGTACAGAGCGACATGGACATGTTGACTTCGAGATGGCACTCGCAAAGTCTTGTAATGGTGCGTTTGGAGAAATCACTCGTAAGGTTGGCGCAAGTGCCATGAGGGATTACGTCAAGAAGATTGGACTTACCAACTCACTTGATATAAACGGAATTAAGACAGCAAAAGGGACATTCGTTTTTCCAAAGGATGACCCGATTAAACTTAGTTGGGCAGGTATTGGGCAGGCGGAGGATCTCGTAAATCCTGCGTCTATGATGGTCTACATGGGAGCTATTGCAAATGGCGGCAAAGCTATAAATCCTTACATAATAGGTTCATCTAATTTCCTTAAAAAGGTTACCGGTGGTGATTCACTAGGCAAATACCTTAGTAGTGACACAGCAGGTAAGATGAAGAGTATGATGAAAAATGACGTTAAGGTCACATATGGGGAGAGTAATTTCCGAGGACTCGACATCTATGCAAAGTCTGGAACAGCAGAGACTGGGAGCGGAACACCTGATGCGTGGTTTGTTGGATTTATAGATGATGCAGATCATCCATATGCTTTCGTAGTATGGGTGAAAAACGGTGGTACTGGCTATAAGGTTGCTGGACCTGTGGCTTATAAAACTTTGCTTGCGCTAGTGCAGAACAATTAGGATACTAATGGTGCAGATTAGATGATGTATTTTATAGCTCTTATAATGATATTAATAGGCTGGATATTTATATATACAGGGCAACTTTGTTCAGGCAAGGAAAAAGACATTAATAGTCTAGTGTTAGATGGCACAAATGTACTTGAAACGGAAGGCTTCCTAAAGGTACTCGAGATCAGAAGCACTAGATATAGCTTCGAGTGTGACTGCGAGATTTCGTTCAAAAGTGAAAGCGGTAGGAATCTCAGATACAACAAAACGTTCTTTGGTTTAGATAGCAAGGCTTCATTTTTAAGAAAGTGTGAGCGGAAAGGTGAGGTTCCCATCACTGTAATTTACGACAAACGTTCATCTGCTAGATTTTATATAGAGGAGTTAAACCCGCAAGATATAAATAGTAATGGCAAGAAGGCCTTCTGTCTTCTCGGTAGCATGTTCATCCTACTAGGTCTGTTTATCATAGCGGCTACAATGCATATACTTCCATTTATGTATCTCTGATCGATAAATGAAGAAAGGGAGCTATCACATAGCAGTGATAGCTCCCTCTTTCAGTCTTTTTCAGCAAAGTTAAAGATAATATTTTTCAAAGATCCATCGATATTATACTTCTTAACCCTGGGCAGTTGCAGTCTCAATAGCCTGAGTTTCATCAACTATATACGAACCTTCTCTTCTCTTGAAGAAGCGCAGAACTACATATAGGAGTACGAGCCCTACCGCAAGCGCAACCCATGGAGATTCCATGATACCAGCAATTACATAGCATACGGCTGATACAGATAGGACGGTCACAGCATAAGGCAGCTGAGTCTCAACGTGGCTAAGGTGTCTAACAGATGCACCTGCAGATGACATGATAGTCGTATCTGAAATTGGCGAGCAGTGGTCACCGCAAACTCCACCAGCCATGCAGGAAGATATGAGGACAATCATCATATCAGGTCTATTCGCAGTTACTGCAAGTGCTATAGGAATTAGTATTCCGAAGGTTCCCCACGATGTGCCAGACGCAAAACCTAGAGCGCAAGATACGAGGAAGAACATAGCAGGTATTACCATGATCAATCCACCAGGAATCTTATCCATCATGTTGGCAACGAACTGCGCTAGCCCAAGTGAATCAGTCATAGTTTTTAAAGTCCATGCCATCGTAAGGACGAGAATTGGTGAAACCATTGATTTGAATCCTTCTGGTACACATTCCATAAGCTCCGAGAAAGGAACGACTCTTCTAATCATGTAGTAAACGATAGTAATAACCAGTGAAACAACACTTCCGAGCACTAGAGAAGTGGATGCATCGCAGCCTGCAAATGCAGTTACAAATGATTTGCCACTCCAGAATCCTCCAGTATATAGCATGCCGGTGATGCAAGAGATGATGAGCACTATTACTGGGAACATCAAATCCATTACTATTCCTTGATGCAATGTCTCGGCAGCATTGTCATTCTTCAATGCTGCAGTGTCTTGCACTGTAAAGAGGTCACCGTTTTCCACGGCATTCTTCTCATAAGCTGCCATTTTTCCGTAATCGAAGTTCATAGTTATAATCATGAACATCATTGCGATGGTGAGAAGCGCGTAGAAGTTATAAGGAATAGCTTGAATGAATATGTTTAGACCATTTTTCCCCTCTACAAACCCGCTTACAGCTGCAGCCCAAGATGAAATAGGGGCCAAGATGCAAACTGGAGCTGCAGTTGCATCTATTAAATACGCTAGCTTAGCTCTAGATATATTGTATTTGTCGGTAAGCGGCTTCATAACACTGCCAACAGTTAAACAATTGAAGTAGTCATCGACGAATATGAGAATTCCGAGAGTAACGGTCGAGTACTGTGCACCGCGACGAGTTTTAATCCTCTTAGCTGCCCAGTTTCCAAAAGCTGATGAACCACCTGATAGGTTCATCATAGATACCAGCATACCGAGGATGACGAGGAATACTAGGATTCCTACATTTCCGGCTGAAGACAGTGATGAGACGAATCCATCAATCATTACATGATTCATAAATTTTGGGAAATTCATTCCCGAATAGATTAGGCCTCCAGCTAGAATTCCAATGAACAGAGAGCTATACACTTCTTTTGTGATGAGTGCTAGTCCGATAGCGACGATAGGCGGTAGTACAGCCCATATCGTTGCATACATTGCTGGCTTGTTGTCAGCCGCCATTGCCACAATCGGCACAGCCGCTATGAAGAGTGCGGTGAGCCCGAACACGTACATAATTCTACTTCTGTTAATGCGTATCATTTTAAAACCTCCGTATAAATAAAATAGCCATGAATAACGTCTGAAACGTATCCATGGTTCGTACGTAAGCAATGAAAAAATACACATTAGCCATATACCATTGATAGCGCTCCACATTTTACGATGTGACAGTTCGGCGCATATTATGCACCGACCCAGGAAATATCGTTGGGGCGATATTTCCTTCGGCGGATTTCCCTTTTCCTAGCAGCAGCTTCCCACGCTGTAGCTACCAGGTAATCTTGAGCTCCGCGACCTCTATCGAGTCAGTCTTATTCAAAAGCTATTTATATCTTAATACTAACTTTGGTTTAAAGTCAAGGAAAAAGCCAAATTAATTTAAATTATTTGTAAAAATACACAACGAATAATTAAAGTGTAAATTTATAAGCTTTCGGAATTAACTTAATAGCACAACATAGTAAACTATCTACCCGTTTAAAATTCAGTGCAAAATGATATAATTCAATTAGAATGTTAGCCATATGACTTGAGCCTTGTTGGTGCTATGCTGAATTTCTAAATGTATTAAATGCATATTGAACGCATAATGAGATAATCAATATGACATACGTGGGGTTGTGCATTAATCAGAAGTTTCAAAGTTAGAAGATAATGCGAGAAATCGTAAGAAATTGGGGAGATGAAAGTTCATGAATAGAGCATTCACATCAGACGATATTATAAAGCTAATAACAGATAGAGATAAATCAAAACACCTCATAATAGAAGAGAGTGCCATCGCGGACACGAATCTCCAAGGTTGTGATCTGACAAATATTACGTTTAAACTCTGCAGCTTTGAAAACTGCAACCTCACAGGTGCAGATTTTAGCGAATCTAGCATATCGGGCACACTCTTCCGAGAGTGCCCGATGCACGCCTGCAAGTTCGTCAATTCCGATATGACCGAAGCCATCTTCCGCGATATCGATCTCTCGGACAGCGACATAAGTGGAGCCAACCTGTATGCCGCAGTCCTCGAGGGCGCCAATCTCGATGGTATAATCATAGACGAAAATACCAAGTGGTACAGACAAGTGCCTCCAGAGTCAGGTGCATTTATAGCGTGGAAATGCTGCTCTGAACTCAGGGTGGTTCAACTGCTGGTTCCAAGAGAAGCTAGAAGAGTTTCAGCTACACGGGAAACCTGCAGATGTGATAAGGCAAAGGTACTATCAATTAAGAGCATCGATGAGACGATTAGTTACGATTGGGCTCAGTCTACAGTGGATCCAGATTTTTATTATGAACGGGGGAAATGGGTAGAGCCAGCTAACGGATTCGAGCCAGATAGGTGGAAGGATTCGTCTCGAGGGATACACTTTTTCATGGAGAGGGAACAGTGCATTGCATATCAAACTGTATAATTTGTAAACGGATATTATCCGCTAAATTATTTTCAGCTAAAATGTAAAATTCTTACAAAAATATAATCATAGTTGCATAAATAAAGGCTGAACGAACAAAGATTATAGTGTAGCCACATATAATTTTGTCAAAAGATACAAAATAGCAAAAAAATAGCGAAAAGACATTGTTTGACGAGCAATATATTCATTTGTATAATTCAATTATATTTATGACAAGTTTAATGCGGTTAAACTTAAGGAGGTAAGTAGATGAAAGTAATTATGTCGGGCAACGAAGCTATTGCTCGCGGCGCATATGAAGGTGGCTGCCAGTTTGCTTCGGCTTATCCCGGTACTCCAAGCACCGAGATCCTCGAGAATATGCCTCAGTACAAGGACGATGTGTACTCAGAGTGGGCTCCTAACGAGAAG
Organism: Mogibacterium neglectum; assembly: GCF_030644205.1. NCBI lineage: Bacteria > Bacillati > Bacillota > Clostridia > Peptostreptococcales > Anaerovoracaceae > Mogibacterium > Mogibacterium neglectum. The sequence goes on along the minus strand of NZ_CP128647.1, from coordinate 1,492,643 downwards.
GTAGCTGCAGAAGCTGCTATCGGTGCATCCATTGCAGGTGTTAGATCATTCTGCGCTATGAAGCACGTAGGTGTTAACGTTGCAGCAGACCCTATCTTCACAATTGCATATACTGGAGTTACAGGTGGATTTGTTATCGTATCGGCTGACGACCCAGGTCAGCACAGCTCACAGAACGAGCAGGACAACAGAAACTACGCAAAGGCAGCAAGACTGCTTATGCTAGAGCCTTCCAACTCTCAGGAGTGTAAGGATTACATGAAGATGGCATTTGGTCTTTCCGAGAGATTCGACGCTCCAGTTCTTTTCCATGTAACAACGAGAGTCTGTCACTCAAAGGGAATTGTAGAACTCGGCGATAGAGAAGAGCATGAGTACGTTCCTTATAAGAAGCAGATTGAAAAGTACGTTTCTGCACCAGCTAACGCTAAGAAGATGAGAGTTAATCTCGAGACTAAACTAGCTAACATGGAAGCTTATGCAAATGAAACAGAAATCAACCAGCCTGAATGGCACTCGACTAAGATCGGTGTTGTTACCTCTGGCATTTCTTATCAGTATGCTAAGGAAACATTTGGTGAGGATGCTTCGTACCTCAAGCTAGGAATGACATTCCCATTACCTACAGATTTAATCAAGGATTTCTGTAGCAAGGTAGATAAAGTATATGTAATCGAAGAGATGGATCCATATCTACAGGAGTTCCTCGAGATTCACGGAATTGAGTGCATTGGAAATCAGCAGATTCCAAAGTTCGACGAGCTCAACACAGATATCGTTAGAGAAGCGCTCACAGGAGTTAAGCCAGAGTCTTACGATTCAGATCTTCAGTCTGTAGTACGTCCTCCAACGTTATGTGCAGGATGTCCTCACAGAGGCTTCTTCCAGGCAATCAAGAAGAAGAAGGGCCTCATGATCAACGGAGACATCGGTTGCTATACACTTGGAGCAAATGCTCCACTTAGCGCACTTGACACGGCTATTTGTATGGGAGCTTCCCTATCAATGGCTCACGGTGCTGCACAGGCTTACAAAGTTGCAGGTGCAAAGACTAAGGCTGTAGGTGTACTTGGAGATTCCACATTCTTCCACAGCGGTATCACAAGTTTGATGGATGCTGTATACAACCAGAGCGATAGCATCAGCGTTATCCTCGACAACAGAATCACTGGTATGACTGGTCACCAGCAGAACCCTGGAACAGGATTCACACTTATGGGCAAGCCAGCACCAGAGGTTGATATTCCTGCTCTAGTTAAGGCAGTAGGAATCAAGGAAGAGAATATTTACACAGTAAATCCTCTACACCTTGACGAAGTTGACAAGGTTCTCGACGCTTGTATCGCTAGCGAGGAGCCAACAGTTATCATTACAAGATGGCCATGCGTACTCAAGAAGTTCAGCCAGCAGGATCTTGATGAGTTCAAGGGACTTCACCAGACTCAGTGCCACATCATTCAGGACAAGTGCAGAAACTGTAAGGCTTGCGTAAGAACAGGTTGCCCAGCTCTCATGTCTTCAAAGGATGATGTTGTTATCGATGTTAATAGCTGCGTAGGCTGTACAGTCTGCAAGCAGGTATGCCCATTTGATGCTATTGAGGAGGTGCAGAGATAATGAGTGATGTTAAGAATATTCTCCTCGTAGGAGTAGGTGGACAGGGAACAATCCTTGCAAGTAAGATTCTTACGAGCGGCCTAATGGAAGCTGGTTACGATGTTAAGATGAGTGAGATTCACGGAATGTCACAGCGTGGCGGAAGTGTAAGCACTCAGGTAAGATACGGAAAAGAAGTTCTTTCCCCAATCGTAGGAAAGGGATCTGCGGACGTAATCGTAGCATTTGAGAGAATGGAAGCCCTAAGATGGCTTGAGTACCTCAAGGTTGGCGGTAAGATGGTAGTTAACGACTTCAAAATCAACCCTGCTCCAGTTAATCTAGGTAAGGCAGAGTATCCAGATGATATCATCGAGGATTTAAAGTCAAAGTGCCAGGTAACTGCTGTTAAGGCGGGAGAAATCGCTACAGATCTTGGAAATGCTAAGGCTATGAACGTGGTACTCCTCGGAGCACTAGTTAAGGCTATAGGTTCTCTAGACGATGTAGATTGGGATGCTCAGATTGAGAAGAACGTAAAGCCTAAATTCGTTGAGCTAAACAAGAAAGCATTCAAGGCAGGATACGATCTATAAAGAATCCGTAGCTATCAGGACTAATTACCATTAGTCGCGCTGATAGATGTTTAATAAGATGATTAAGGAGAGGGGTGACCTTCTCCTTTTTTATAAAGGTGCTAAAAATCGCATGGATTATAACGTTAATAGACATATAACTAATGTAATGAGCCGTCTTTATGCTATAATATAGGAGCTTAAGGAAATAACCAATCCACGGCAGACATACAAAGTAATTGTTATGTTATTTAAGGAGGTAATGTATGTTAAAGAATTTTGCAGAAATGGCAGAAATGGTCAGAAGTAATCCTGTCAAGAAGAGAATTGTCCTAGCTTGTGCTCACTGTGAGCATTCTTTAGAGGCAGTAAGCAATGCTGTAAAGGAAGGCATCGTTGAGGCTGTTCTCGTTGGTAAAGAAAATATGATTAGAGAGACTATCAAGAAACACGGTCTGTCTCTAGAAGATGCAACAATCTACAATGCAGATGATGATGTTGAAATCGCTAAGATTGCTGTAAGACTTATCAACGAGGGAAAGGGCGATTTCCTCATGAAGGGTAAGATGCAGACATCTGATCTTCTCAAGCAGGTTGTAAATAAAGAGACGGGGCTTAACATGGGTAAGGTAATGTCCCATGTAGGACTATTTGAAGTTCCTAACTACCACAAGCTCGTAGTTCTTACAGATGGTGGAATGCTTCTTCATCCAACACTAGAGCAGAAGGCTCAGATCATTGAGAATGCTGTAGGCACACTTCACAACATGGGATATGAGAATCCAAAGGTTGCAGCACTTTGCGCAGCTGAAAAGGTTAACGAGAAGGCGCCTGAGTCAGTAGATGCAGCAGCTCTTAAGGAAATGAACGAGAAGGGTGAAATAAAGGACTGCGTAGTAGAAGGACCAATCTCTTACGATATCGCATTAAGCAAGGAAATAGCAGATTTCAAGGGATTTGAGAGTCCGGTAGCAGGAGATGCTGACGTTCTGCTCGTTCCAAATATGGCTGCTGGTAACTTCATTGGAAAGTCTTGGGTAATCCAGGGCGGCGGTAGAATGACTGGTCTTGTCGTTGGTGCAAAGGCTCCAATCGTACTCACTTCACGTGGTTCCGGCGCTGACGAGAAGTTCTACTCGATCGTATTTGCAGCTGCAGCATCAAAGTAAGGTTTCTATTAGATGTTCGAACAATTTAAGGACAAATTAATTTGCGATTATAGCACTCGAAATGGTGGGGTAAGCACGGGATGCTACGACTCGATGAATCTTAGTCTAACGACAGATGATGCCCTTGTAAATATCCTCGAAAATTACAAGCTATGGTGCGGTTCGCTAGGAATTGACACGAGGCAACTTGTCATGCTTCATCAGACGCATAGCAATGAAGTGATTCGTGTAGATGAGAAGAACTGCGGTGAAGGGTTGTATAAGCCGAGGCAGCTAGGTGTAGATGGAATGGTAACAAAAGCTAAGGGCGTTGCACTTATTACATCGCATGCGGACTGTGCGCCAATCTATGTCTATGATCCAGTTAATGAAGTTATCGGGCTGAGCCATGCGGGCTGGAGGGGGACAACCCTTGAAATTGCAAGACGTACAGTGGAGAAGATGAAGGATGAATTCGATTCAAATCCTGCTGATCTACATGCTGCAATTGGCCCGTGTATTTCCATAAAACACTTCGAATGTGGCGAAGACGTAATATCAGCAATTTCGGATATGAGCGTAAAGGATATTCCTGGTGCATATACGTATAATCCGGATCAAGGTAAGTTCTATGTCTCACTGCCGATAATTAACAAGGCTGTTCTTATGAGCGCGGGCATCCCTGAATCGCAGATAGAGATTGACGGCAGATGCACGTTTGCCGAGAGAGAAAGGTATTTCTCGCACAGAAGAGACGGACTCAAGAGAGGCGGTCAGATGGCGGTGCTGATGCTTAAGTAGTATGTCTGCATTCGTATAATTCAGCAAAGCTGATTAAGAAAGATAGAAAATCAAACAGAACACGAGTATCAGACGATACAGAAACGAAAAAAGCTTGGGGCGGAGCCCCGAGCTTTTGTATTTCTGGTTACATTATCCCAGATTTATATTTTGGTTATGGCTATCTCAAGCTTTTATATTTTTGATTATAGCTATCCCAGGCTTTTAGTCTATATCTACAGTTACAATCCAGCGAACACATCATAAAAAATACCACAATAGATGATAAGAGGTTCAGCTCGGATTCTTAAGAAATAGACAGAGTAAGTCGTTAGTATTTAAACATCTCAATAACATCAAAATCGTAATAGATAAATTTTTAAATCAATCATAATTACTTAATGTTGAGAATCTTCTTTTCGCCCCTCTTTCTGTATTCATAAAGTTCGGCTGTTGCAGTTAGCAGAACATCTGTGGATGAGTTGAGCGCAGTTTCACAAGAGTCCTGAATTACTCCACATATAAATCCAACACCCACAACTTGCATTGAGATGTCTGCAGGTAGTCCGAACAGTGAGCAAGCGAGTGGAATAAGAAGCAAAGAACCTCCAGCAACTCCGGAAGCACCGGCTGCGCTAATTGCGGTCAAGAATACCAGCAAGACGGCAGAAGGTATATCGACCTTTATTCCCATTGTATTACAAGCTGCTAATGACATTACTGCGATGGTAACAGCTGCGCCAGCCATGTTAATTGTTGCTCCTAGTGGAATTGAAATAGGGTATGTATTTACATCTAGTCCAAGGTCTTCGCAGAGCTCCAGGTTAACAGGAATATTAGCTGCAGAGCTTCGCGTAAAGAATGCCGTGATACCGCTGTTACTTAGACACTTGAATACAAGCGGATAAGGGTTCTGGTGTGAAGCCAAAAATACGATAAGCGGATTGATAACCAGTGCTATAAACACCATAGTTCCAACGAGTAGCAAGATAAGTGATGCGTATTTTGCAAGAGCTCCTATTCCGCTAGCAGAGATTGATTTAAATACGAGTCCCATTACACCAATAGGCGCAAACTGAATAATCCAACGAACACACTTGGTAATAGCATCAGAAAGATCTGATAAAAGTCCCTTTGTAGAATCAGAAGACGATTTTAAAGCGATACCGATAATGATTGCCCACGCGAGAACACCTAGAAAGTTTGTATTAACAATTGCGTTAATCGGATTATCAATAGCGTTAAGTAGGACGGTTTTAAGAACCGAGATGATGTTATCCGGTGCTGTGACCTTCTCTACGGATTTTGCAAGAATAAGAGTCTGTGGAAATAAGAAACTGGCAACAACAGCACAAAGGCCTGCAGATAGTGTACCGATAATGTATAGGACAATAACTGTAGACATATTAGTTTTAGTTCCTGTTTTATGCTGAGCGATAGCAGCCATTACAAGGATAAAAACCATAAGTGGAGCGATTGCTTTGAGTGCCCCGACGAATAGGTCACCAAATAGTGTTAAAAACGCGAGTTGTTTTGGTGCAATAACGGCAAGCGAAATGCCGATAATAAGACCGATGATGATTTGTACAATCAAGCTAAGCTTATTCCAAGCTCTAAAAATGGATTTCATATAGAACCCCCTCAATTAAATAAAATATTTCGCACCGATATTTATACTACAAATAGCAATATAGTGCAATTAAAACAATTTTGTGACAAATGTTTTGTGCAAAGCAACAGTCTTGAGGTGAGCTTGCGTGAATACTCGTTATCAACTATACATATACAACTAAGCCACATATCTAAGATCTAAGCAAATACAATTAATTAAATGATAGTAGATGTTACATAGTTGTATATGCGTGTAAAGGTTCATTGCGGCAAAATACCGAGTGTGGTAAACTTAATAAATTAGAAAAGATTGGGAGGTGCTAGATGAGATTATTAGCTATGATTTCTAGTGCAATAATGGTAATAGTAGGTACTTTTTGTGTGGCCAACTCAACTGCGGCATTTACATCTGTTGCATTTGTTGTAGGTAGCGCGCTTCTTATAATGGGAGTATTAGAACTTATTGTGTTCAGAAATGTTGGATATGAAGAGAACATGATAACGAAGACATATGTTGTCCAGGCGGTAATCTCTACATTTCTAGGAGTAATGTTCTTATCTGGACAGGTGAGCGAGGATGTAGTTGTTACAGCCATCTTTGCGATGGTGCTCATGACTAGCGGACTCGCTGCCGATTTTAGTATAAATATCGATATCAAAACCAATTCTTTAAGTGAGAAAAGGACCTTTGTTATCGGGACAGCTATGGTATTGCTCGGCGCATATATGTTCTTCAATAAGAGTGTGCTAAACTTGCATGTGATGTTGCTCATTGGAATTGCTGCAATACTTATAGGGATAGATAGATTTAGAATCGGCATGAGCTTAGATTATAACAAGCCGGAGTTCTTAAGTAAAAACGAAGAGAAGCTGGAAAGAGCAAAAAGGGAAGAGAAGAGAAATACAAGAATAGCTATCGAAGCTACACGTAGATCGAGGGAACAACGTAATAAGATTAAAAAGCTTGAAGAGGAAATCTCAAAAGAAAGATCTAGGCGTGAGAGTATAGATGGAGCGAGAAGAAAAAAGAAGTAGAGTTTTGATTTTGATAGGGCTCAATTTGATTAACCTATATAGGCGGGAATATATAAAGAGGAACTAATAGTTACAAATCTTTACGTCAAAAGGTCTGTGCACAAGAAAGAAAAAGGGAAAAACTAGATGCGGAGGAAATCCGCATCTTTTTAATCCTATAATAAATAAAAAAATGCAAAATACGTATATGTAGGTCCACATCAAATAATTGGCAATATATATAGAAAATAAAATAATGTATGCAAAGTAGCCAAAGAAATAAGTGGCACATATATAGATAAAACAGGGACAAGCTATACATATATATAGATAGGATAATACGAAAGAGATAATAATAAAATATATTGTAATTTAAAGTGGGAAAAGCTATTGACCAAGAGTGTTAAATTTTCTATAATAACAGCACTCGTTACTTCTAATAGATGACGAGAGAGCGAGCCAGGGCGTGGCAAGCAAGAAATCTTAAAAAAGATGGAAAAAGTGCTTGACGAGTCCAAAATGGTGCGCTATAATGATTAAGCTGTCGCGAGAGAGCGGGCAACAAAAATCGCTCAAACGCAGTCAGCAGAACCATGACAACTTCATAGTGTAGAAACTGGTCAAGAGATCGACACGGTGAAAACCGGAGATTAGATCTCAAGATCGTATAAGAGACAAACGATGTACAATATGTCGTATGTCCCTGTACAATTCAAACACAAACAACAATGATTCGGAAATAACGAGTCGAGACGCGATAAGCGTCATCCATTAACAGGATTTGGACGAATCGAAAGATTCTTCAGATAACATTTATTAAGAGTTTGATCCTGGCTCAGGATGAACGCTGGCGGCGTGCCTAATACATGCAAGTCGAGCGAGATGTTAGCGCATGAACCTTCGGGGGATTATGCTAACGGAAAGCGGCGGACGGGTGAGTAACGCGTAGGCAACCTGCCCCTGACAGAGGGATAGCCATTGGAAACGATGATTAAAACCTCATGACACCGATGAAGCACATGCTTCATCGGTCAAAGATTTATCGGTCAGGGATGGGCCTGCGTCTGATTAACTAGTTGGTGAGGTAACGGCTCACCAAGGTGACGATCAGTAGCCGACCTGAGAGGGTGATCGGCCACATTGGAACTGAGACACGGTCCAAACTTCTACGGAAGGCAGCAGTAGGGAATCTTGCACAATGGGCGAAAGCCTGATGCAGCAACGCCGCGTGAAGGATGAAGGCCTTCGGGTTGTAAACTTCTGTTCTAAGGGAAGAAACAAATGACGGTACCTTAGGAGCAAGCCCCGGCTAACTACGTGCCAGCAGCCGCGGTAATACGTAGGGGGCAAGCGTTATCCGGAATTATTGGGCGTAAAGAGTGCGTAGGTGGTTACCTAAGCGCAAGGTTTAATTTAGAGGCTCAACCTCTACTTGCCTTGCGAACTGGGCTACTTGAGTGCAGGAGGGGAAAGCGGAATTCCTAGTGTAGCGGTGAAATGCGTAGATATTAGGAGGAACACCAGCGGCGAAGGCGGCTTTCTGGACTGTAACTGACACTGAGGCACGAAAGCGTGGGTAGCAAACAGGATTAGATACCCTGGTAGTCCACGCCGTAAACGATGAGCACTAGGTGTTGGGCCCGTTAGGGCTCAGTGCCGCAGTTAACGCAATAAGTGCTCCGCCTGGGGAGTACGCTCGCAAGAGTAAAACTCAAAGGAATTGACGGGGACCCGCACAAGCAGCGGAGCATGTGGTTTAATTCGAAGCAACGCGAAGAACCTTACCAGGGCTTGACATCCTGCTGACAGGACCTTAACCGGTCCCTTCTTCGGACAGCAGAGACAGGTGGTGCATGGTTGTCGTCAGCTCGTGTCGTGAGATGTTGGGTTAAGTCCCGCAACGAGCGCAACCCTTGTCGCTAGTTACTAACATTCAGTTGAGGACTCTAGCGAGACTGCCGAGGTCAACTCGGAGGAAGGTGGGGATGACGTCAAATCATCATGCCCCTTATGTTCTGGGCTACACACGTGCTACAATGGTCGGTACAATGGGATGCAATACTGTGAAGTGGAGCAAATCACCAAAACCGATCCCAGTTCGGATTGTAGGCTGCAACTCGCCTACATGAAGTTGGAGTTGCTAGTAATCGCAGATCAGAATGCTGCGGTGAATGCGTTCCCGGGTCTTGTACACACCGCCCGTCACACCATGGAAGTTGGGGGTGCCCAAAGTCGGTTAATTAATCTATCGCCTAAGGCAAAACCAATGACTGGGGTGAAGTCGTAACAAGGTAGCCGTTCGAGAACGAGCGGCTGGATCACCTCCTTTCTAAGGAGACCTAGTCTCTACACTATGATAGTTTATGGGGAATTAGCTCAGCTGGGAGAGCACCTGCCTTGCACGCAGGGGGTCAAGGGTTCGATCCCCTTATTCTCCACCAGCCGAAAGGCAAATGCCACAATGTGGCAGGATGTACCTTGAAAATTGAATAACACACCAAGTGTAAATGAAGACAAATAGACAACGAATCGAGATACAAGCCGAATCTTCTAGAAGGAGATTCAAATTGGGTAACGATTTCAAACAGACTATTTGTTGAGAGAAACCAGAATTCACTGAGAGAAAATACAATAGTGAATAAGACCTAGTTAACGCTAACTAGGCAAGAGAACATTTCGAAAGAGATGAATGGTCAAGTACAAAGAGCATCGGGTGGATGCCTTGGCACTGGGAGCCGAAGAAGGACGTGATAAGCTGCGATAAGCTGCGGTAAGGAGCACATATCCGATATACCCGCAGATTTCCGAATGGGGGAACCCACATACGGTAATGCGTATGTATCATTAAGTGAATACATAGCTTAATGAAGGGAACGGGGTGAACTGAAACATCTAAGTAGCCCTAGGAAGAGAAAGAAAAATCGATTTCCTGAGTAGCGGCGAGCGAAAGGGAAAGAGGCCAAACCAGACTGTTTACAGTTTGGGGTTGTGGACCACCGACATTGACGAAGTTATGCGAGCCGAATAGGGTTGGAAAGCTCAAGCAAAGAAGGTAATACTCCTGTAGGCGAAGCAGAAAGCGCATAGGTGGCACCAGAGTAGGACCGGACACGTGTAACCCGGTCTGAAGCAGGAGGGACCACCCTCCAAGCCTAAATACTACCCAGTGACCGATAGCGAATAGTACCGTGAGGGAAAGGTGAAAAGAACCCCGGGAGGGGAGTGAAATAGAATCTGAAACCTGATGCTTACAAGCATAGGGAGCGCAAGTGACCTAGTACTTTTTGTAGAACGGGCCAACGAGTTATGGTATGTAGCGAGGTTAAGTTGCTGGAGCAATGGAGCCGTAGAGAAATCGAGTCTGAATAGGGCGAGAGTTACATGCTGTAGACCCGAAACCGGGTGACCTATCCATGAGCAGGTTGAAGTAACCGTAAAAGGTTATGGAGGACCGAACCTATATCTGTTGAAAAAGGTTAGGATGACTTGTGGATAGCGGTGAAATTCCAATCGAACTCGGATATAGCTGGTTCTCCTCGAAATAGCTTTAGGGCTAGCCTCAAGGTAAAGATACGCGGGGGTAGAGCACTGACTGTTCGCGGGGCCTTCACCGGTTACCAACAACTATCAAACTCCGAATACCGTGATATCATACTTGGGAGTCAGACTATGAGAGATAAGTTCCATGGTCGAAAGGGAAACAGCCCAGATCAACAGCTAAGGTCCCAAAGAGTAAGTTAAGTGGAAAAGGATGTGGGATTGCACAAACAGCTAGGATGTTGGCTTAGAAGCAGCCATACATTTAAAGAGTGCGTAATAGCTCACTAGTCGAGTGATCCTGCGCCGAAGATAAACGGGGCTCAAACTTACCACCGAAGCTTTGGAATTAGTATAACTAATTGGTAGAGGAGCATTCTATATAGGTAGAAGGAGGCGTGAAAGCAAATCTGGACGGTATAGAAGAGAGAATGTTGGCATGAGTAGCGTAAGGCGGGTGAGAATCCCGTCCGCCGAAAATCTAAGGTTTCCTGAGGAAGGTTCGTCCTCTCAGGGTAAGTCGGGACCTAAGCCGAGAGCGAACGCTGTAGGCGATGGACAACAGGTTGATATTCCTGTACCACCAAGGATTGTTTGAATGAAGTGGGGACACAGAAGGATAGATTGAGCACGCCGTTGGTTGAGCGTGTCCAAGCAGTAAGGCTAGAAAGTAGGCAAATCCGCTTTCTATAAGGTTGAGCTGTGATGGGGTGGTCAAATGACCGGTAGCAATCGATTTCACGCTGTCAAGAAAAGCCGCTAATGAGATCCAAGGTGCCCGTACCGCAAACCGACACAGGTAGATGAGGAGAGAATCCTAAGGTGAGCGAGCGAACTATTGTTAAGGAACTCGGCAAAATAACCCCGTAACTTCGGGAGAAGGGGTGCCTGCTTCGGCAGGCCGCAGTGAAGAGGTCCAGGCAACTGTTTACCAAAAACACAGGTCTCTGCTAAAGCGAAAGCTGATGTATAGGGGCTGACGCCTGCCCGGTGCTGGAAGGTTAAGGGGAAGTGTTAGGGCAACCGAAGCACAGAACTTAAGCCCCAGTAAACGGCGGCCGTAACTATAACGGTCCTAAGGTAGCGAAATTCCTTGTCGGGTAAGTTCCGACCCGCACGAAAGGCGTAATGATCTGGACACTGTCTCAACAATAGGCTCGGTGAAATTGTAGTACCGGTAAAGATGCCGGTTACCCGCAGCAGGACGGAAAGACCCCGTGGAGCTTCACTGTAGCTTGATATTGATTTTCGGCATTGCATGTACAGGATAGGTGGGAGACGAAGAATTCAGCACGCCAGTGTTGGAGGAGTCACCGTTGGGATACCACCCTTGTAATGTTGGAAATCTAACCTAGTACCGTGATCCGGTACAGGGACAGTGTCAGGTGGGCAGTTTGACTGGGGCGGTCGCCTCCTAAAGAGTAACGGAGGCGCCCAAAGGTTCCCTCAGCGCGGACGGAAATCGCGCGAAGAGTGCAAAGGCAAAAGGGAGCTTGACTGCGAGACATACAGGTCGAGCAGGGACGAAAGTCGGGCTTAGTGATCCGGTGGTTCCGAGTGGAAGGGCCATCGCTCAACGGATAAAAGCTACCCCGGGGATAACAGGCTTATACCCCCCAAGAGTTCACATCGACGGGGGTGTTTGGCACCTCGATGTCGGCTCGTCTCATCCTGGGGCTGAAGTAGGTCCCAAGGGTTGGGCTGTTCGCCCATTAAAGAGGTACGCGAGCTGGGTTCAGAACGTCGTGAGACAGTTCGGTCCCTATCCGCTGTGGGCGTTGGAAATTTGAGAGGAGCTATCCTTAGTACGAGAGGACCGGGATGGACATACCTCTGGTGTACCGGTTGTTCTGCCAAGGGCATAGCCGGGTAGCTACGTATGGAAGGGATAAGCGCTGAAAGCATCTAAGTGCGAAGCCCCCCTCAAGATAAGATTTCCTCCGAAAGGTAAGACCCGTGAGAGACTATCACGTTGATAGGTCAGAGGTGTAAGTACGGTAACGTATTGAGCTGACTGATACTAATAGGTCGAACACTTGACCAAATGGTTTTAAGCATGAGGTGGTTATTCAATTTTGAGGGTACATCTCTCAAAAGCGTAGAAGATGATGAAGACACATCTTACTACAAAATATGAGTAGATTGCGAAAGCGATTTACATAATCCGGTGACAATAGCAGAGAGGTTACACCTGTTTCCATCCCGAACACAGAAGTTAAGCTCTTTAGCGCTAAAGATACTTGGTGGGAAGCTGCCTGGGAAATTAGGACGTCGCCGGTTTTTTTATGCTTTTATTTAGTCTGCCTATATGGTATGCTTTTTATTTATAAGCTTTTGACTGAGTTTATTCTAGTTTCTTTATGGTTTGTTTTTTTAACTGTTTTTGTTTGTTTATTTTAATCGTTACGTATTATTAATTTATAGCAACCACTATATGCTCGACTTGTAATATTACCTGTGTTAATCTTAATTTATCTAATATTTTACTGTTTTCTGAAAGGAGAACTATTATGTTACATGAGTTTAGTTTCCGTTCTTATAATAAGAGAGATGATGTTCAGGCATGGATTTACGTTCCTGCTTGTGAACCTAAAGGTATTGTTCAGATAATACATGGGTTTGGTGAGCATTCACGCAGATACCTTCATATGATTGTTAACTTGTTAGATGAGGGTTATATTGTTGCTGCCGATGACCATGTAGGTCATGGTAAAACTGCTATTATTAATGATAACTGGGGTGATTGGGGAGATGAAGGATTCCACACCATGATGGAAGATGAACACACTCTCATGGAGATTACTAAGGAAAAATATCCAAATCTCCCATATATGCTATTTGGACATAGCATGGGTTCTTTCATCGCTAGAGATTTTATGTCGAAGTACGGTGATGAACTGACTGCTGTAACGTTATGCGGAACTTCTGGTATATGGCCAGACCTTCAGGCTAGCATTGATAGTCTGAAAAAAATATTATCCGATGGTAAGAGCAAGGAGTCAGATCCTACTGTTGCAAGTTCGCTTATGGGATGGATGTTTGCTCGCTGCGATGAGGAAGTGACTATAGGGAATGAATGGATTTGCAAGGACCCTTATGTACAGAGAGATCATGCGGAAGATCCGTTAGATGCTTTTACGAAGCCTACAACTAATCAAGCGTTTCTATACTTTTGTGAGATGATTGATTATATTACTGGTCCAGAATGGGCAGCTAAGGTACCTACCCATATTAAGATATACAATATTGCAGGCGATCAAGACCCTGTAGGGCAGTACGGTAGAGGTGTTTACGAGGTTACAAATTGGCTTACCGACACAGGTCATGATGTTAAGACGCAGCTATATTCTGGATATCGCCATGAAATACATAACTATCCAGATTTAAAGACCGAGGTAATGTGGAATCTTGCTGAGTTTTATAATAATGTGCTTGGCTGCGGGTTTGAAAGCATGATGGAGAAATATACTTCATAAATCATTTGCATTTTTTTCGCAAAACATATCTTGTTAAATTTAGCCTGAAGGGAAATGGAATTTATTATATTTCTCTTCAGGCTTTTATATATTGATGCTAACTAATACATCTATTTGACACAGCTTATCACTATGTGCTCATTTCTATAGGTTGAATCTATAGCTAGGAATAATATATACGAATTAGACGGGATTTTGTTTTCGTTGTATCATTAGGACATCAAAGAGAGAGGAGATATCGCAATGATCTGCGTAAAAAATTCAAGAGAGATGCGAATGTGCATGTGGACAACAGAATATTTGAATAAGCAGAACGCCATTTGCGATGTTTTATCTGCTAAGAGTTATAGATAATCAAGTCAGCTAGTTACAATAAGAGCTGAATAAAGGAGAGCGACTCTTAGCGAAGACAATCATCAAGACTGTAATCGAATGAGCTGTCTGCATGAGATGTGGGCAGTTTTTTATTGCCTAAAGTAAAATAAACACGTTAACACTTAAATGAAAAAGAATAGCAAGTAAGCAAATAAGAAAGGAACAAACTAACATGAACATTAAGGGAAAATCAAAGATTAGAATTACAGCAGTTACACTGCTAGTGGTAATACTCGCATCTGTAGGAGTCCTGTCTGGATGCGGAAAGAAATCCGAAAAGGTAACAATCGCTATACCAAACGATGCAACAAACGAAGCAAGAGCACTTCTTCTACTTGAGAAGAATGGATACATCAAGCTAAAGAAGGGTGCTGGCATAACTGCTACTATTAAGGATGTTGAGGATGCTAATGGAATTGAGTTTAAGGAAGTGGAAGCGGCTCAGGTTTCAAATACTCTAAAGGATGTAGATTTCGGTGTTATCAACTCAAACTACGCAATCGAAGCTAAGCTTAACCCAGTTAAGGACTCGCTCATAAAAGAAGATAGTGCTGCTGATTACGCGAATATCCTTGCAGTTAAGGAAGGAAATCAGAACAGCGATAAGATTAAGGCGCTTAAGGCTGCTTTAGAGAGCAAAGAAGTTGCTAACTTCATTAAGAAGAAATATGATGGCTCCATAGTAAGCGTTGTTAAGAACCCAACTGATGGTTACGATTCAAGCGTTAACTATGCTGCACTAAAGGGCACAACTATCACAGTTGCTGCATCTCCAACACCACATGCTGAGATTCTACAGGAAGCTAAGAAAATTCTGGCTAAGAAGGGAATTAACCTTGAGATTAAAGAGTTCACAGATTACGTACAGCCTAACAAGGTGGTTGATAGTGGAGAGGTTGATGCTAACTACTTCCAGCACGTACCATATCTAGATGACTTTAACAAGAAGCAGGGTACAAAGGTAGTATCTGTAGCTGCAATCCACAATGAGCCAATGGGTCTATATGCTGGAAAGTCAGATTCTCTAGATAAGCTTAAGAAACTCAAGTAAATCAAAATTAAACTAATAATCCGGCGGACAACGCATGCGATGAGCAAGCTGCTTCTAGCAACTAGCGCGTACAATATGCGATATGGCGCCGGATTGTTGAGTTTAGGGAGGATGATAGAGCATGATAGAGATAAAGAATTTAAACAAGACGTTCAAGACAGAAGTTGGTACTGTCGAGGCATTAAAAAACATTAATTTTACAGTAGAAGACGGTGAAATCTACGGAATTATCGGAATGAGTGGTGCGGGGAAGAGCACGCTCGTGCGCTGCATAAATATGATAGAAAAACCAACGTCGGGAGAGGTTTTAATCGATGATATTGATCTAACCAAACTCCAGGACTGGCAGCTTAGGAAAATTCGCCGTGATGTTACGATGATTTTTCAAAGCTTCAATCTACTTATGCAGAAAAACGTTAGAGAAAATGTCAAACTGCCATTAAAGTTTGCAGGCGTTAATAAAAAGAAGTCGAGAAAAGCTGTCAATGAACTTTTGGAGCTAGTAGGTCTAGAAGATAAGGCGTCTGTATTTCCAGCACAGTTATCTGGTGGACAGAGGCAGAGAGTTGCGATTGCAAGAGCGCTAGCAACTAATCCTAAGGTTTTGCTCTGTGATGAGGCGACAAGTGCACTCGATCCAAAGACGACAGGCCAGATACTAGACCTCATTCGTGATATCAATAAAAAACTTGGGATTACAGTGGTTATAATCACACATCAGATGTCGGTTGTACAGAGCATTTGCGACAAGGTTGCCATAATCGACCATGGAGAGATTGTTGAACGCGGTAAGGTTTCTGAAATTTTCGCAAATCCAAAATCTGAAGCAGCGAAGAGATTAGTATTTCCGGAGAGACAGGAAGCGATTGTGGCTTCAGAGAGCTCGGAGACAATAGAAGTTTTATTTAATGAATCTGAGACTACACACGCTCCACTGATTACTTCTCTAGCGCAAGATAAAGGGATTTGTGCTAGCATTATCTATGCGTCGACAAAGTCTGTAGAAGGAAAAGCTTTTGGAAGGATTGTGCTAGAGGTCCCAAATGATCCAAAGATTGTAGATGAAGCTGTTAAATATCTCAGTGCAGCTCATGGTGTAACTGTTACTGTTGGCGGCTCTAAATACAGAGGTGATAAAAAACCCATAGAAAACAATGATATAGGAGGTGAGGCGAATGTTTAGTCCCGAATCTACAAAACTTGCGCTTGATATATTGCAAAATGAAATTCCGTTCGCCATATGGGAGACTGTATATGTAACGATAATCTCGACATTCCTCGCACTAGTTGTAGGTCTTCCGCTAGGCGTATTGCTTGTAGTCGGAGAAAAGGACGGAATATTGCCATTACCAAAGTTTATACTATCGGTGCTTAATGCGGTTATAAATTTGCTTAGGTCCATCCCGTTTCTAATTCTGATGATTATGGTTTTTCCGGTTACGAGGTTTTTCGCACATACAGTTGTCGGGACAGTACCGACTATAGTGCCACTTGTATTTGCAGCATTCCCATTTGTAGCTAGACTTGTTGAGAGTAGCCTCAGAGAGGTGGATGGCAATATCATAGAAACCGCAGTGAGCATGGGGGCAAGCCCTTTTCAGATTATCTTCAGGGTTTTGATTCCTGAGAGCGTCCCATCGCTGATATCGAATATAACAATTGCACTTACAACAGTGCTTAGCTACTCTGCTATGTCGGGAATTATCGGCGGCGGTGGTCTCGGTAAAATTGCGATTAACTACGGTTACTACCGGTCAGAGAAGCTTGTAATGTTCATCGCTGTATTCTTACTCATTGTGCTAGTACAGATATTCCAGACTGTTGGAACGAGAATGGCAATAAATGAAGATAAGCGGATAAGAAGATAATTTATCTTGCGTAAAAGATGCGTAAAATAAGGTTATTGGACATATAGATTGAACTAAAAGGGGTGTTAATACTGGCAGAAGGGTCTGGTATAACGGAATTCGTAAAAAGGGATACATAAAATAATGAAAGGAGAACCAGGGTGTACTTTGCCATGGTTCTCCTTTTGTTTTGTTGGTGTTCGATTCTGAAAATCTTTGCACTTAGATTAGTCTGTGAGTGATGCTGGGTCTGGCGTTGGTGAGTTGAAGAGGTTGAGCATCTTCTGTCTCGATAGGTCGCTTCCGACAAATAGAATTACATCACCTACCTGCACCCTCTCATAAGGTCCAGGTGATATGTTGGTCTCGTCACCGCGCTTTACCGCTACGATTGTGGCTTCGGTCTGCTGCCAGATATCAAGTTCTCCAATTGACTGTCCTATAAAGTTGCAGTTAGCATCTATTTTCATATCGTGTGGAGTCAGGTAAGATGTGTTGTGATCTCTAGTGTTTCGAGCTACTAACTCGTCAAGGAGCTTAGCGAGATGCTCAAGATCACGGCGCTGAGTGGCAATGGCTTCAACAATTTGCTCTCTTGTCTGCGCTATAGAGACGGTATCGTGAAATTTCTCAAAATAAAGCTGGGCTTTCTCGCGAGAAGCAACGTAGGTACCACTTCCGTGCTTTACTGTAACTATTCCCATATCAACGAGGACTTGCATGGCCTTTCTAGCAGTCTCTGGTGATACATGAAATGTTGTGGCTATAGTTGAGCGTGAGGTGATTCGGTCACCTACTTCATACCAACCTTCAGCGATTTTCTCAGCCATTTCAACAGCAATCTGCTGGTATCTCGATTCGTAAACTCTAGTATCTTCAATTGATGACATAGGGTGACCTCCTGTAAACACAAACCATATTATTAATTATATCATAATAGTGGTAGGACTAATATAATTGAGGTTTCTTTTAAAAATAAAACAATCCCTTAAATAGATAGAAGGGATTGTTTATAACATTCTTAGTCAAATAATTGAAAAACAAATACAAATGACCTATAGAATAACCTATTCAGATTCTTTGTTCTTTTCAGCTTGCTGTTTCTCAAGCTGTTCTCCCCAAAGAGATCTTTCAGGAGTGACAACTTTGCCTTTTATGTACTCAACTTTGAAGCCCCAGTACTTAGTCCACTTTTCACCTTCGCTACCTTTAGGAGTTTTTACTATTGGGCCTTTACCTTCTTGTGCAGGTAGGTAAAGATTGCTGAAATCTGTAAGTGTACCAGGAATCCTAATGTACTTTAGAGGACGATCACTACCAATTGACTGTGCAATCTGATCGTTAAGCAAAGTATAATTATTCAGCGTGTTACCCATATGCTGCATGCTATCTGGAATATCTATGAACTCAATAGGAGAGTTTATAAATAATTTTCCGCCAGTTTTTTCCACAGAATCTCCTAGGTGAACAAATCTGAGCTTGTCATTATTAACAAAAGCGCTATCACCGATTTCCTTCACAGTGTTAGGGAGCACTATAGCCTCAGCTTTTTTAAGATTAGAAAGCCCTGATACTGCAACTACAGTTTTCTTAACGTTCCCATCAACTGTCTTGACGGTGATAGTCTTAGGGACTACAACGACCTTAAGCTTATCTCATCAGGAGTCTTTATACCTGTAATCTTGATATGATTAACATCTCCATCATCAGCAAGGGTGTACTCGAATAGTTTGCCATCAGTAGCAGGGAATTTCTTGAAGTTGCTCTTAGTAACTTTTGAGTTGTTATCAAGCTTCTTAGAATCCGAATTAGAACCGCCGCCACAGCCTGTCAGCATAACGATGCATACTATTAAAAATGCAACAAGTTTTCTTTTCATTGTTTCCTCCATAGTAAATAAAATCAATTTTTACAATTGAAAAACAATACCTTATTAAATTAATAAAGTATATTAAAACAATTCTATTAGTTTTAAGTGACTTATCAAGGTGATACAAACAATTAGAGCAAAATAATAAAAAGAATATAGATAGTAATAGATAAAAAAATCTTCACAAAATAAACTTTTGACAAAGTGAACATATCAAGATAAAATGATGTTGTCAGTAGGTGTTGTCACTTGGAAATCTTGTATTATGACTAGCTATTTCATTAATATAATACGTCTATCAGTTAATACGATTATAGATTCAATTATATATCAAAGCATACGAAAGAAACACAACATCGATTATAAACATTTGAAAGGATGTGTCTTAAATGACGAAACAATCTGAATTCGATAAAGTACTATCATCGAAAGATATATTAGTAATAGCTTTTGGTGCGATGATTGGTTGGGGATGGGTAATCTCAACTGGTGACTGGATAAATAGAGGCGGTGTGCTCGGAGCGGCAATTGGATTTGTACTTGGAGGCATAATGATTTTCTTTGTAGGACTTACTTATGCAGAGCTTACTGCAGCTATGCCGCAGTGCGGTGGAGAGCATGTGTTCAGCTACAAGGCGATGGGAGCAACCGGATCATTCATCTGTACGTGGGGAATTATACTTGGATACGTCGGAGTTGGTTGCTTTGAGGCATGTGCATTCCCAACGATTATTTCTTATATATTCCCAGGATTCCTGAAGGGCTACCTATATACTGTTGCGGGCTTTGACATTTATGCATCTTGGCTTGCTCTAGCCTCTACAATTGCTGCTCTTATGACTTTTGTCAATATCAAGGGAGCAAAGACGGCGGCAATAGTTCAGACGATACTTACAGCTATAATCTTTAGTGTGGGCATACTGCTCATCGGAACATCTATCGTTAAAGGAGATATAGGCAACCTTATGCCACAGCTTTTTGCAGGCAAGGGGAAACAGTCTACCTTAAGTCATGTGTTACATGTAGCGGTAATGACACCATTCTTTTTCATTGGTTTTGACGTAATTCCGCAAGCTGCTGAGGAGATACAGGGATCACTAAAGAAGATAGGTAAGATTCTCATAATGTCAATTATGATGGCGGTTGCATTCTATTCGCTAGTAATACTAGCAGTTGGTTATCTGATGAATTCTTCGGAGATTAGTGCATCGATGGGTGACGTTGGACTAGTAACGGCTGATGCTATGGCAAAAGCTTACGGAATGAAAAAGATGGCGGATGTAGTTATAATCGGTGGTTTGTGCGGAATCGTTACTAGCTGGAACTCGTTTATGATTGGCGGAAGCCGTGCGATGTATTCGATGGCTGATTCGAACATGATACCGAAGGCGTTTGCCAAGTTACATCATAAGTACAAGACACCTGTAAATGCACTAATATTAATCGGAGTTATCTCAATGCTCGCTCCTCTTGCGGGTAGGCAGATGCTCGTATGGATATGTGATGCAGGAAATCTCGGCTGCTGTCTAGCTTACTGCATGGTATCAATTTCGTTCCTTATATTAAGACGTAAGGCGCCTGATATGCCAAGACCTTATCGCGTAAAGCACTATAAGTTTGTAGGTGTTATGGCGACTGTCCTATCTGGAGGAATGGTATCTATGTACCTGATTCCAGGCTCAGGAAGCACGCTTGCGATGCAGGAGTGGCTGATGGCCGGCGGATGGGCTCTGATGGGAGCGGCATTCTTTGTATTAAACAAGAAGAAGTACGGAGAACAGTTTGGAAAACATCTAGATATAGCGGTGGAGTATTCTGTAGAAGATCTCGAAGAGCTGAGAGCTCATAGAGAAGTGCGTTCGGCAAATGAAGTAAGAGCTTTGTAAATAGGAACTGGGAAACCAGATAAATCAAAAGAAAGGTACAGCTGTCAAGAGAAATACTTGACAGCTGTTTTTTGTTATGTTATAGTTTTACGGTATGAAAGAAATTATAAGCAATGTTGAATATGCGAGCTTAATGTATGACTTCTACGGTAGTCTGCTAGATGAGAACAAGCGCGAGATTATGGATCTCTATCATGAGGATAATCTGTCGCTGACAGAGATTGCAGAAGAACTTGGACTCAGTAGGCAAGGTGTTCACTACGTACTCAAGAAAGCAGAGAGCAGCCTTGAGAAGTACGAAGCTGCGCTAGGGCTCGTTGCAGAGTGGAAAGCTAATAATGCTCTGATTTCTGAAGCTGATAACCTGCTGGAAAGCATGAGCTCGGTGGATGATGCGGAGGAGCTTCGCGGAGCACTTTCAAAGATGAATGAATTTATGCATAGGGCTCTCGATCTATAAGAGCCTTCATATATGGAGAGATAGGATAAGGTATGGCATTCGAAGGTTTATCGGAAAAATTACAAGAAACATTTCGAAATCTACGAGGCAAAGGTGTTGTAAGTGAGAAGGACATCGATGCGGCGATGCGCGAGGTAAAGCTAGCGCTACTCGAGGCTGATGTTAACTTCAAGGTCGTAAAGCAATTTATTGCTACTATTAAAGAGAAGGCGATGGGTGCAGATGTGCTCAAGAGTCTTACTCCAGGGCAGCAAGTGCTCAAGATTGTGAAGGAAGAGCTTGTTGACATGATGGGCGGAGCGAACAGCAAGCTCACATATTCGCCAAGTGGATTTACTGTTTATATGATGGTTGGTCTCCAGGGTACTGGTAAGACAACAACCTGTGGAAAGCTGGCTGCTTGGCTAAAGCAGAATGGCAAGAAGCCGATGCTATGCGCATGTGACGTGTATAGGCCAGCGGCTATAGATCAGCTAGAGGTAGTTGGTAAGGCTGTAAATACTCCTGTGTATACCATGAGGGAGTCGAATGAGCCACTGGTTATCGCTAAGGCTGCTCTAGAAGAGGCTCAGCGTAAGGGCTGTAACGTTCTGATTGTCGATACAGCAGGACGTTTGCAGATAGATGAAGCACTGATGGAAGAGCTGGTTCAGTTGAAGAAGGGCATTAGACCTCACGAGATTCTACTTGCGGTTGATGCACTCACAGGTCAGGATGCGGTTAACATCGCAGAGGGGTTCAATGAGAAACTCGGCATAGATGGCATAATCATGACCAAGATGGACGGAGATTCCCGCGGAGGTGCTGCGCTATCAACCAAGATGGTTACTGGCAAGCCAATTAAGTTCATGGGTACTGGTGAGAAGTATAATGCCCTCGAGCCATTCCACCCAGACAGGATAGCTTCGAGAATCCTCGGAATGGGCGATGTCATGAGCCTCATCGAACAGGCTGAAAATGCTTATACCGAAGAAGAAGCTGCAAGAATGGAAGCGAAGTTTAGGAAGAATCAATTCGACCTGAATGATTTCCTAGAGCAGATGGGACAGATCAGCAAGATGGGCGGAATTGCGAAGCTTATCGATATGATTCCCGGAATCTCAGCAGCTGATAAGAAACAGATTGATTTCGAGAAGGGTAAGAAAGACCTCGATAGAATGAAGGCGATTATCCAATCGATGACTAATGCAGAGCGTGAGAATCCAAATATTTTAAACGCAAGTAGGAGAAAACGTATCGCAGCTGGAAGCGGTCAGACGGTACAGAGCATCAACCAACTTATCAAGCAGTTTGATGAGATGAAGTCGATGATGAAGAAGTTTAATAATCCGGCGGCACTTAAGAAGAACAAACTTTTTAGAGGACTAATGGGTTAGCTTATAACAAATTTATTTGTTAAGCATAAATATTATTTTTTAAAGATAATCAGGAGGAACAAATGGTTAAGATCAGATTAAAGAGAATGGGAGCTCACAAGAAGCCTTTCTACAGAGTAGTAGTTGCAGATTCAAGAACTCCAAGAAATGGAAGATTTATCGAAGAGATTGGTACATACAATCCTCTTAAGGATCCAGCAGAGATCAATATCGATAACGAGGCTGCACAGAAGTGGCTTGCTAACGGAGCACAGCCTACCGACACCGTAAGAGCGCTGCTCAAGAAGTCGGGTTGCTTGAAGTAGGAAGGAAGAGATAATGGCCGGCTTAGTTGAATCAATTGCCAAAGCACTAGTATCAAGGCCTGCCGATGTTGTCGTGACTGAAGAAGTGAACGGCAACGAGATAGTGATTAAACTCAGCGTTGCAAAAGAGGACATGGGTAAGATCATTGGCAAACAGGGACGCATTGCCAAAGCAATTAGAACTGTTGTGAAGGCAGCTGCAATCAAGCAGAACAAGAGAGTCACTGTTGATATCGTTGAATAATAGCGCGACTCGGGCAATTATCATTATCAAGGCATGCGTGGTTCACGCATGCTTATTTTCTATAATGAGGGAAGTGAATTTTTAGTGTGGATAGAGGGTGTGAGTGCATCCAAGGAGGAGAATATGTCACTAGCAAAAGACAATACGATGGTTAGTGTTGGAAAGGTTGGAGCTGCAGTTGGCCTAAAGGGGGAGACCAAGGTGCGCCTCTACGCGGAAGAATCTGAAAACCTCTATGAGGGGGCGGTGCTACTTGTAGATGGTAAGAAATATTCAGAGTTTGGAGGAGATAATGCAGTTTACGGAGTAGATGGATCGATTGAGCTCGAGGTTAAGAGTATCAGGTATCAAAAGGGAAGACCTGTAGTGAAGTTCTATAATGTTGCAGATAGAACCGCAGCTGAAAAGCTAACAGGTGCAGAACTTTACATACCAGAAAGTGAACTAGCTGAACTTGAGCCAGGACACTACTATTACCGTGACTTAATAGGACTACGTGCTCGCGATTCTGAGAGTGGAGAAATCATCGGAGATGTAAATGATATGATTGATAATCCATCTCAGACTTTACTAGAGGTGGTTCTAGCTGAGGACAGCAGAAAGGTGCTGATTCCATATGTTGATGCCTTTATAAAGGAAGTTTCGCTGGAGGATGGCACTATTGATATCACACTAATTCCAGGGTTAATTTAATAATAGATAGAGAATGCAGTAGATGAGAATTAATATTATGACCCTCTTTCCAGAGATGTTTGAACCGATTAGGTCAAGCATGATAGGAAGGGCTGCCGATAATGAAATTATCGAGTTAAATATTGTTAATATAAGAGATTATACTGAGGATAAGCATTGCCGCGTCGATGACACGCCTTTTGGAGGTGGCGCAGGTATGCTTATGCAGGTTCAGCCTATCGTTTCTTGTTATAGGCAGAATGAGTTCGCAGGCAGAACTATATACATGTCGCCTCGCGGGCGCAAGCTCTCTCAGGAGACTGCTGAAGAGCTTGCTGGTGAGGGCGAGCTCACAATCCTCTGCGGGCACTATGAGGGTGTTGATGAGCGAGCCCTCACCGAACTCTCCGCCGAGGAGATTTCGATTGGGGACTATGTGCTGACGGGCGGAGAGCTGCCCGCGATGGTGCTAGTCGATGTGGTTGCCAGATTTATTCCGGGCGTGTTGGCATCAGATGAGTCAGTGCTAGAGGAATCAATCTATTCGGGACTTCTAGAATACCCTCAGTACACAAGGCCAAGGACCATGGAAGAGGGTAAAGTTCCAGAGGCTCTACTTAGCGGTGACCACAAGAGAATAGAGCTCTGGAGATTTGAGCAATCTATGAGGATAACAAAAGAAAGAAGACCTGATATGTGGCAGGAATTCGTTGAGAAATTCAGAACTGATGAAAAGGCATACCCCAAGAAGGAACGTCTTCTAATTGAGTCAGTTATTGAGAATTAGGTGCTGATAAAGCATTGTTATAGTACAATCTTTCGTGTAAAATCATTCTGTAGAGGTGTGGATGATGAAGAAAAAAAAGACTTTATTCTGGGGAGCGATATATGTAATTGCATTGATTACCGTTTTGGTAATCGTATATGTGCTGCCTTCAGTTGCAGGTCTTTTTGATAGGTCTTATGTAGCAAAGTACGGAAACGTTGAAGTTAAAGACGAGACAGAAGGCTACATAGTGAGAAATGAGACCGTTTACACAGCTGGAAAAGCAGGGAATGTTAAGCGTACAGTTACTGAAGGTGAGCTGGTAAAGGGAAACTCTAAGGTTGTCAAGATCTCTGGAGAAGGAGCTAGTAGTTCTAGCGATAAGTATGATTCTCTTCTGAAGAAGATTAAGAAGGAAGATGCTGTTATAAGCACTGATAACGGAAACACCGAACATCCAGGATATATCACTTATAAGCTAGATGGCCTTGAATACCTGAATTCGGATAATATATTTAATATGTCAGAGAACCAATTTGAAAAACTAGGAAAGTCAAAAATTAGTGAGCTGTCTGACGGGAAAGTAGCTAAAGGTGAACCTGTATTTAAGGTAATCGAAAATGGTAGCTGGTGGTATATTTTTTATGCGGATTCAGAGACGGCCAATCACTATGCTAAGGGGCAAAATGTCAAGATTTCCATTGCTAATAAGAATATGAATGCTGTTGTCGTTGGTCTCCACAAAGGAAAAGGGAAGAGTGCGCGTATAATTCTTAGATGTAGACAGTATTTTGACGGTTTCACTACAGGTAGATTTGAGAAAGCTAATGTTACTGCATCAAGCTCAGATGGTGTAGTGATTTTGACTAAAAGCATTGTCAAGAAAGATGGCAAAAAAGGCATCATCACTAAGGATAAAATCGGGAGGCTGAAATTCAAGGCGATTAGTATCAAGGCTAATAATGGTGAGAAGGCTGCCGTATATGAAGACATATACATGGATAGCAAAGGCAATTATGTCAAGACGATTAGCACTTATGACGAAGTTGTTAAATCGCCGAGCAGGCGCGATATAAAAAATGCAAAGGATGTTAGCAAATAATGAGTATTCGGGACAATTATTTAGAAATATTGAAGCGTAAGGATGCTGCTGCAAAGCGCTCGGGACGAAGTCCAGAAGATGTAATTCTCATGGCTGTTACGAAGAAGCATGAGCCGGCTGAACTAAAGGAAGCGATCGATGCAGGGGCTACTGACTTTGGTGAAAACAAGGTTCAGGAACTGCTGAGCAAGTATGATGAAGTCCATCCGGAGAGGTGGCATCTCATTGGACATCTACAGACTAACAAGGTTAGGCAGATAATTGATAAGGTAATTATGATTCATTCTGTTGATTCGCTTAAGCTTGCAAGGGAGATTAACAAGAGGGCAGCAGCTGCAAGTCTTGTAATGGATGTTCTGATTGAGATTAACCTTGCTGAGGAGGAGTCAAAAACAGGAATCCCTAAGGGAGATGTACAGGAGCTTATAGAGTGTATTGTGGCTGAATGTGATTCTGTGCGGGTTCGCGGTATTATGTGTATTCCTCCTATGGCGGATAATCCGGAGGATTCCCGTAGATACTTTAAGGAGACGAAAGGAATTTTTGAAGAACTCAAGAAACTCGACTTCCCTAAAGAGCGTGCATATATAGACACACTATCAATGGGAATGTCTGCGGACTTTGAAATTGCTATTGAGGAAGGGTCTACGATTGTAAGAGTAGGAAGTTCAATTTTTGGACAGCGCGATTACCGTTAATGTGGTAGAATAAGATGATATAGGTGAGAAAATCTCACGCAGTTTTCATTGAACGATGAAAATTAATAATATAATAGTATGGATATTAAATTGACGTAAAATGGAGGAAAGAGTCATGGGTTTTAAGGATGCTCTTAAAGCGGCGATCGGAATGGAGTCAGAGGACGAAATCGAAGTTTCAGAAGATGAAATCGCTGAAGAAATGGATAAGATGAGAGGCGACGAGAAACCAGTCGCTCCAATGGGTCAATCTCGTCCAGAGACTGGCATTCACAAGTCAGATGCGGCATATGATAAGATTGAGCCACTAATTTCAAAGGGACCACAGAATAAAGCTTATTCGATGAATGGTTCAGGTCCTTTTAAGATGCTTGTAATCGAACCTAAGAATTTCGACGAGTGTACTAAGCTCGTAGATAATCTTAAGTCGAGAAAGCCTGTGATTATTAACCTAGAACATGTTGAGACTGAGCTAGCTCGTAAGATGTTCGATTTCCTTAGTGGAGCAACATATGCACTTAATGGAAATGTACAAAGAGTGACATCTAACATATTCATATTTGCACCTGCTAATGTTGACATAGCTGCGAAGGTTAACCGTGAGAGTGCTGAAGGTGGACAGCTTGGCGAGAAAAGCAGCCCTTGGAGGTAATTGATGGATTTAGTTCTGATAAGAGCCATCACGTGGTTTTGCTCAATACTACAGATGATGCTTGTAGTGACAGCGGTGTTAAGCTGGTTTGCAGGAACTAGTGAGTTCATGAGAGGCTTATATCAGATGGGAACCCAGCTTACAAGTCCGCTTGTCAATCCGATTAGAAAGATAATCTATAAGAATGGCCACGGGCAGATGGGTCTAGACTGGGCGCCGATGATTGCGTTTTTACTAATTCGCGTTTTCCAGGTGTTAGCCATAAGGCTGATAACGAATGTTTTTTAGGCGAAAGCCATAATTATACTTGATTAAGAGAGAAATAGAAGGGAAGGTACCGATGCTATGATAATGCCAATAGATATCGATAAGAAAGATTTTACTCGTGACAAAAAGGGGTATAACTCAAGAGAGGTTGATGAATTTCTAGACCTTATAATTGTTGACTATGAGAAGGTTCTTAATGATAATAGAAACATGGCTCACAAGATTAAGTTCCTCGAGAAGCAGCTTGAGGAGTCGCAGAAGTCTGACACAGCTATGCTCGACACACTCGAGACAGCTAAGAGGCTTATGGCTGATATCTCTGCAAGTGCTGAGAGAAGAGCTGAGCTCATGATGAGAGATGCTGAGCTAGAGGCTGAGAGCATGCTTCTAGAAGCAAAAACTACAGTTAAGAAGCTCAACGATGAGCACCTGGTACTCAAACAGAAGGTTGAGAGACTTAGAAGCAACTACAAAGCTATGCTTAAGCTCGAGATGGAAAAGTTAGACAACGACGAGTATGGTCTTCTTCCTGACCTTGATAGAAGTGACATTCCTGATATCGACAAGGAGCTCAAGACGCCATTTGGTGGAGATGAAGCTGCAGTTACTCAGGATACTCTTGTTATCAAGAAGAAAGAGGATAAGGCTGAGGAGAATACTGAAAAGGCTACAGTTTCAGATCTCAGTGAGAGCCTTAAGAACCTTGCTAAGGAACAGGGTTCAATCGACGATACTATTATACTAAAGTAGAATAGAGAAGATTCATGATGTTGGTAATTATAGCGAGTGGGCTTCTGATTATAGATCAGATTACAAAATTCGCTGTGAGAAGCCGCATGGAAATTGGAGAAACGCTCCCCGTTTGCCGTGGCGTATTAGATTTTACATACGTCCAGAATCGGGGAGCCGCTTTTAGCTTATTCCAGAACTCGCAGCTCATCACAGTAATTTTGCCTATAATAACAATGATAGCGGGAATACTATTCCTACTACACCTCAGAAAGAAAAAAGAGAGGCTCGCAGAGTTTGGAGTACTTCTCATAATGTCTGGTGGAATTGGAAACCTCATCGATAGAACTGTTCTGGGATTTGTGACGGACATGATTTCGGTGGGGAGCTTCCCAGTGTTTAACGTTGCAGATATCTGCGTTACGATCGGATGCGCAGTTCTGATTCTGTGGGTAATAATTGGGGACAGAAAAGATGCTTAAGCCAAGACAGGAACAAGTGAATATACGCGATGCTGCACCAGAGAAGCTGGATAACTTCGCATACGGGGGAACAGAGACTTCTACTCAAGCGGATATGAGCTTAGCCGGAGATGGCAATATGGAAAGCCATGATGTAACAGGTGAAGAGTTAGCGTTGCAACCTGGTACTGCTTCACATGGGCAGATTAGAGAAGTCAAGAGTCTTACCCCCTTAGAATCCGATGAAGGTAAGAGACTTGACGCTTACATAGGTGAAGTGACCGACCTCTCTAGGAGCTACGCTCAGAATCTCATCGAGGACGGTCTAGTCAGCGTCTCGGGGAAGAAGGTAGTAAAAAAGTACAAAGTCAAGTCAGGCGAAACTATAATGATTTCCATTCCAGAGGCGAAGCCAATCGACGCTGCCCCTGAGGATGTCCCTATCGATATAGTATATGAGGATGGAGACATAATAGTAGTTGAAAAGCCACGCGGCATGGTTGTGCACCCTGCTATTGGAAACCCTAGTGGAACGCTCGTTAATGCCATAATGTATCACTGTGGAGATTCACTCTCGTCCATAAATGGAGCGATTAGACCAGGAATCGTCCACAGGATTGATAAGGATACGAGCGGCCTACTGATGATAGCCAAGAATGACAGTGCACACGAATCGCTTGCCGCGCAACTCAAGGTACATTCAGTTACTAGGGAATATGTAGCGCTAGTCTTTGATAACATCAAGAAAGATAAACTGACCATAGATGCGCCAATCGGTCGTGATGACATCAATAGACTCAGAAAGGCTGTAAACGGAATAGGAGCAAGAGATGCGGTCACGCACATTAGAGTCCTGAAGCGTTACGGTAAATACACTCTTGTAGCTGCACGGCTTGAGACGGGACGCACACATCAGATTAGAGTCCACATGGCTTCTATCAAGCATCCACTAGTTGGGGATACGCTATATGGACCGAAGAAACATCCTTTTGGACTGACTGGTCAGCTTCTTCATGCTAGACTACTAGGATTCGAACACCCTAGGACAGGTGAGTACATGGAGTTTTCTAGCGAGATACCTGAGTATTTTCAAGAGGTGCTGGACAAGCTGGATGATATGGAGAACAGATGAGTAATAACGAGAAAATAAAGATAAAGCCAGGCACACTGCTGTATCCGTTGCCAGCTGTTATGGTGACTGCAGGTACTACGGAGAGGAACAATATCATTACGATTGCGTGGACCGGAATCATCAATTCTGACCCTGCTATTCTGTATATTTCTGTGAGAAAATCAAGGTACAGTCATGCGATAATTTCAGAGAATGGAGAGTTCGTAATAAACCTTACCACTGAGAAGCTCGCAAGAGCAACTGATTTTGCTGGGGTGAGATCTGGACGTAATATCGACAAGGCTAACGAACTCGGTCTTACCTTGATCCCCGGAGTGACCAATGATACTCCGATGATTGCCGAATCGCCGATCAACCTTGAGTGCAAGGTTATGGAAGTACGAGAGTACCCAACTCATGATATGTTTATAGCTGAAGTCGTAGATGCTCATATCAGTGCCGAATTTGTAGATGAGAACGGTAGCTATGATTTTGGTCGAATGAATCTTATCGCCTTTAACCATGGCGGATACTATGGACTTGATGATGAAGATATGGGTAGATTTGGATTTTCTGTCATGAAGGAGAAGACGCGGCGCCGCAAGGAGAAGGAAGCGAGAGGTGCTAGAAGACAGCAATCAAGAAGCCGTAGGAATTCCAGCAGGCAACCTAACAATGGTATCAAAGCTAAGAGTAATATTGATAAAAGAAAAAACTATAATTAATCAAGTATGGAGATTAAAATTCTCTATAGCGGTTGCTAGATAGGACACCTTATGATAGTATGACATCGAAGTGTAGTTAGTCTTAACTAACTACAAGGGTTTAAACATAAAGGGGGTTCAAAATGTTAGAAAGAGATTTTAATAATTACATTGCTAATCTAGGTGTTATGATATTTAAACTTCATAATATTCACTGGAATGTGGAAGGACCACAGTTTGTAGCAGTGCACGAATTTACTGAAAGCCTCTATAACGAGATATTTGAATACTACGATGCTGTTGCAGAGCATCTGAAAATTTACTCAGCATCTCCTGATGTAAAGATGGCTGATTACCTTAAAAATACATCGATAAAGGAGATTGACGCCAAGAAATTCGATATTAAAGAGGCTCTTGGAATCGTAAAGGAAGACCTTGAAGAACTCCGTAAGCAGGCAACAGAACTTAGAAATGCTTGCGATAATGAGGGTTGGTTCTCTGGTGTATCCATATTCGAGGATCAGATAGCTTATTATAATAAGCAGATTTGGTTTGTAAGAGCACTTCTCGGTTAATAGGTATCTTAGAGGGTTCACCGCCATATAATAATCAGATACAAATACCGCGACAATTCGCGGTATTTTTGTTCATTTAGAATACTGCAAACTAGGAATAAATAACCGCTAAAATCACTAAACTAGAGTGATAATAGCGGTTTTATATTTTTATCATATAACTAAATGAATTGAAGAACCTAGTTATTGTTAGTATAACCAGACAGCTTTGGAGCGACATAAACTGTAGAATTATGCGTGAAAATCACCATTCCTGGCTTCGCACCGCTAGGCTTCTTGACATACTTAACTAGAGTATAGTCGACTGGGACGTTGTCGCTATCCTTTCCCTTGCTATGGTAGGCAGCTATGGAAGCCGCTTCATATATGGTCCCAGCTGAAATATCTTCAAGTGACTCACCTGATTCAGTTACGAGGATGACGTGTGAACCAGGAATGTCCTTGGTATGAAACCAGATATCGGTACGACTAGCGGTCTTTGTAGTAAGCTGGTCGTTTTCCTTGTTATTTCTACCGACAAATACATAGTGTCCGTCAGATAGTCTGTACTCGAGCGGTGTCTGTTTTTGTTTCTTTCGTCTCTGAATCGGCTTGCCGCGGTATCTAATGTATCCAGTCTCTGATAGTTCTTCTCTGATCTGATCCAGCTCTAGCTCAGTGTTTGCAGAGTCAAGGCTCTGTATTACGCTATCAAGGTAAATGATATCAGCCTCAACCTCTTCGAGCTGGGCTGCCTTCTCTTTTATCGCTGTTCTAGCCTTTGAATATTTCTTAAAGTATTGCTGGGCGTTCTTAGCGCCAGAGAGTTTTTTCGAAAGCGGAATAGTGATATTACTTCCATCGTAGTAATTTACAACCTCTACAGATCGAGCACCCGCTTGAATCAGGTGGATGTTGGCTGTCAAAAGCTCACCATATAGGCGATACTTATCCGAATTCTCGGCCTTAAGCAGGTCCTCAGATAATCTCTTTTTCTTGAGGAGCGCCTTGTCTAGCGCTGATTTCACGACTTTGTGTAGCGGTACTATTTTTTGCTTGACTATATTAGTGCTTGCACGGTGCTGGTAGTAGAATTCAATACAATGACTGAGACTGTCAAATTCCTTCTGCCTTAGTTCGTGGTATTCTGATAGCTCTGTTATGTGAAATTCGAGAGGCATATCATCTTCATCAAAATATACAACAGGTGTAAATGATCCCGTCTGTGCAGATTCGGCAATCTCAGCTAGGCGAATGGCAGGTTCATCAACAGAAAGAAGTTCTCTAGCGATGGCTGGAGAAATTCCCGAGATGCGGCTCATAATGAGCTTTTCACTGAGAGTTACACCTTCTCTGTTCGTAAAATCCTCTGCAGATGCTGCTTTAAAAGGCGTCTTATCCTGTTCAGGTGGATACACATAGACAACACCTGGAAGCAGCTGTCTGTATCTATTTACATCTATAGAAATCCTCTTGATCGCATCGATGATTTTGCCAGAATCGATATCGATGAGAATTATGTTGCTATGCTTCCCCATAATTTCAACGATGAGTCTCTTGGAGGTGGTGAAACCGAGCTCTGTCTGAGCCTCAATATCGAGCTCTATGATGCGCTCAGAATCTCGCTGCCTTATCTCTGTTATGCGTCCACCCTGAATATGCTTTCTTAGAAGCATGCAAAAGTTAGGAGGCTGCATCGGGTTAATGTACTTATCATCTGTGAGACAGATGCGCGCAGACTGGCTACCGCACGAGGCAAGGAGCTTTACATTGCCTTCTCTCGTATGAATCTGTATTAATAAATTTTCTCCCGTCGGCTGATAGATTTTCTCAATCTTGCCGAGCGTAATGGTGTTCGATAGCTCTGATGCTATTGCGGATGTGATTATACCGTCAAATGCCAATTCGTATTCCTTTCTGACATCAGAAAAATTTGCTCTGATGACGACACGATGGTAAATAGCATATCACGGAGATCCGCATTTTTCAAGCTGTGCAGAGGTTTAACACCTAGACTTGACAAACTTTGTATATACAAACTTTCATGAGATTTTAGAGAGTTTTTGAAAGATTCTTTGGTCTTGTAGGTATATGGCAACTAAAGCTCTAATTGTTTACTTTAAAGTGCATAAAAGATATAATAAATTGGTTAAACACGAGGAGGTGGATACGTGGTCAAGAGCATGACAGGATACGGTAGAGGCATATATTGCGATAATCAGCGGAGTATAACCGTAGAGGTTAAGGCTGTGAATCACAGATACTGCGATATAACCGTAAAGATGCCTAGAAAATACTCTTTTGCAGAAGAGAAAATAAAAGCGGCTGCAAAGGAAGTCCTAAAGCGTGGTAAAATTGAAATCGGTGTGTCCATAGATAATTTTGGCAAGAGTGAAACGAATGTAAACCTTAACCTAGAAGCGGCAAAACTATATTATGATGCGCTTACTGAGCTAGGGCATAGCTTTGATCTCGCAGGTGATGGACAGGTGTCATTAAGTCTTCTCGCTGGAATGACAGATGTGCTGACCACCTCACCAGCTGCAGAGGATGAAGAGGAAATTACAAGAGAACTGATGACGGCACTCAAGGAAGCTCTCGAAGGCATTAGTGCGATGAGAACTGTTGAGGGAGAAAAATTGGCACTAGATATACTCAACAGGGCCGATATCATTGAAAATACCAAGAATCTTATAGCAGAGAAAACCCCAAAGATTGAAGGGGAATACAAGGAACGGCTGCAAGCGAGAATCACTGAACTTCTAGACGGTAGCGTAGAAATTCCAGAGGAGAGGCTTGCCATTGAGGCGGCTATCTTCGCGGACAAGGCGAATATAACAGAAGAAATCGTGAGGCTCGGCAGTCACGTAGACCAGCTCAGAGCGTTTATAAATAGCGATGAAGAGACTGTAGGTAAGAAGATTGACTTCTTAGTTCAAGAGATGAACAGAGAGGCTAATACGATTGGATCCAAGTCAAATGATATGGATATCACATCATGGATGCTAGAACTCAAAGCTGAGATAGAGAAAATTCGCGAACAGATTCAGAATATTGAATAGATGAAGTAGCCTCGGAATAGATATTGTGATAGCTAGAGTGATAAGCGTTTTTGTGGTATAATGTTAGCCAAATATTTAATATGGGAGACAGTGATGGGAAAGTCGAGTCACAATGACGGCAGACTATTTGTTATATCGGGACCGTCAGGCGCAGGAAAGGGTACTATTTGCAAGAAATTGCTTGAGTCTGTAGATATTTCACTTTCAACTTCGATGACGACTAGAGCGCCAAGACAAGGTGAAGTAGATGGTAAAGACTATTACTTCGTTACGGTAAATGAGTTCGAAGAGAAGATTGCGAATGGTGGGATGCTAGAGTATGCGAGAGTGTTTGATAACATTTATGGTACACCTAAGGACATGGTCATTAAACAGCTTGAAAGAGGCAGAGATGTCATTCTAGAGATTGATGTTCAAGGTGGATTGCAGATAAAACAGAAGATGCCAGAACAAGCAGTGCTTGTGTTCATTCTACCACCAGATTTCGCTACGCTGCGCCAGAGGATTATAGACCGAGGCACTGAGACTAAAGAAGTAATCGACAAGAGATTTAACGAAGCGATTAATGAGATAAAACTGATTGGTGAGTATGACTACTATGTGGTCAACGACGAGCTTGATGATGCCGTGTATGAGCTTAAGGCCATAATTATGGCTGAGAGGAGACGTGTGCCGAACAAGATAATGCCAATCGTTAGAGAATACGAGAGGGGAATACAGGAGGAAAATCATCATGATGTTATATCCAGCAATTAACGAGCTTAACAAGCTAACAGACAGCAGATACACACTGGTTGTACTAACAGCAAAGAGGGCCAGAGATATCATTGACGGTAAGCCAGTTCTTACAGATGTTGAAGCAGAGAGACCTGTGAGCCTTGCAACTAACGAGATAGCTGAAGGACTCATAACTTACAAGAGAAGTGATGGACACAAAGAAGAGGGCGAGACATTTGAAAACTTTGAACTAGATATTAAATGTGATGCTGCTTTGGCTTCCGACGCAGCTCAAGTCGAGAATGCCGAAGAGGTTCAGAGTGAAGCTGAAGTAGAGGAAACAGTTGCAGAAGAGACAGATCTGGATGCTTAAGCTCTGGGATGTAATATGGTAACTGAAATGGAAGTCGTTTAGATTTCCATTTTTTATATATAGATATATCAGGCGGTACGATGGAGAATTACATTACAAATATTCCATTTAAATTGGTAAGCAGTGATACAGAACAATTTGATGAGATTGCAAGTACTGCCGAGAATATTAGAGAGATTGCTTATGGGAAATAGTGTAGAAGCGGACCTTATGAAACTACTCGCTACAATCGGTGAAAAGCAGGCGAGTGGGCAAGGGGTATTTATAGAAGAGAAGAAATATGGCTTGATTGGAGGCAATGTAAGTCATAGCCTGTCAAAGAAGCTGCATGGGCTAATAGGTGGCTATGCATATAGCCTAATTGAGCTACGAGATAGTAAAAGGCTAGGAGAAGTCCTGCACATGGCGGGTTTTTACGGTTTCAATATAACTAATCCCTATAAGGAGGCCGTGATAGAGCATCTAGATGAGCTTTCTGAAGAGGCTGAAGTTATACAGGCTGTAAACACAGTAAAGGTGCTACCAGATGGGAGACTCAAAGGTTATAATACTGATTATCTAGGGCTAATGAAGCTGTTTAAAGCGGAGACTGTAGCAGGTAAAAGGGTTGCGATATTAGGAACTGGCGGAGCATCGTTATCGGCTATATACGCTATGAAAAAATTAGGCGCTAATGAAATTGTAAGAGTTTCTAGAAACCGAGATAAAGTAGATAGTTTAGTACAGATAGGTGAGCCTGGTAACTCGCAAAAGCTAAGTGAAATATATAATTACGATGATAACGAGTGGCGAGATGCTGAGATTATAATTAATACTACTCCGGTTGGTATGTTCCCAGATAATGGTAAGTCTCCGCTAGATGCTTGTGATGTAAACTGGGAAAGCCTAGAGCAAACTGAAATGGCGGTTGATCTCATATACAATCCTCATAGAACAAAGTTCATGCAGGATGCGGAATTAGCAGGAATAAAAACTATCGGTGGACTAGGGATGCTCATATGGCAGGGCATATATGCAAGAGACATCTGGGAAGGCAGAAATATGGAGCCGGATTATTCGCTCGCTGCATCTGTCATGGAGAGGCTCCTTAGAGAACAGCTTAATTTGGTGACAGTTGGGATGCCGGGCAGTGGTAAATCGTCTATATCAAGACAAGTAGCACTTACCATGAAACGTAAATTTGTAGATATAGATAGGGCGGTCGCACATGAGGAAGGATGCGCTATAAATCAGATAATTGAGAAATCTGGAGTCGAAGTATTTAGAAATATAGAGAGCAAGAAGCTTCGAGAAGTGTGCGCTAGAAATCATCAGGTGATTGCGACTGGAGGAGGCTCTATCTTGAAGGAAACCAATAGAGAAATAATTCGCGAGAACAGCCTCGTTATATATATTGATAGGCCGACAAAGTTTCTTGCTACTAAGAACAGACCGCTAAGCCAGAGGAAAGGTGTCTACAACCTGTACAGGGAAAGGGCGAATTTGTACCATGGAATTGCGGATATAAAGGTGAACAACAAGTATAGGTTTGGACGCGAAAAGCGCATGGCAGACGAACATGTAACCTTTAACAAAAAGAACGAAGCGGATTCGAAGCAGTCGCAGTATATGCGAGATATAAGAAGGTTTGCTAGAAGTGTAGCTAAAAGATATAAGCTACATATAAGGCATATTGTTGAAAGAGATATCTATGGAATTGGCAGATAACAAGCAATTCAGCAATTTGTGTTCTATAAACAAGAAACGACCCTCAGCTTGTGCTGAAGGTCGTTTTCTATTATTCACTTAATTTATTGAAACGGATGTCTAAAATTCATTTAAAATATATATCTTAGAATAGCTTTAGTCCGAAGAACGTATTAAGCTGACCTATAAGTATGAAGAATGTGAATACAGGTGCAACCCACTTGAGGCAGAATCTGTAGAACTTCTCAGACTTAAACTCAGAGCCAATATGTACTTCTTCAGGAAGCATATCTGGATGAATCCAACCAAATATGATAGTAGTTATGAATGCGCCTATTGGCATCAGTACACCTTCTGCAAGGAGGTCGAAACCATCTAACCAGCTGAATTTTCCGAACATAGGTGGAAGATACTTCCCAAGACCATCGTATGCAACGAGCAATCCCATGCAGAGGCAAACTAGTCCAAAACCCCAAGCGAGTTTCTTACGCTGATTTCCATAGCCCTTCTTGAGACCGTAGTCGATGAACGAACCGATGATTGCTTCGAGTACTGACATAGACGATGTGATAGCTGCTATTACTACGAGTCCATAGAATAGCACACCGAATATAGGACCAAGCTTACCCATGCCATTAAATACTGTCTGTAGAGTCATGTACAGAAGGCCAGCACCACCCTGTGGACTCTGTCCACTTGCGAATACTGCAGGCATGATAGCAAGACCAGCCATAAGTGCGATTACTGTATCGGCAAAAGGTATAACCAAACTGCTCTTCTCTATGTTTTGCTCCTTCTTCATGTATGAGCCATATGTTACAAGGATACCCATACCGAGGGATAGCGAGAAGAATACTTGACCGCCTGCTGCGGCAAGAACTGTTATCCAGCCGGTGCCCTTGAATACTTCAAAGTTAGGCTTGAACAGGAATGAGAGACCTGCAGAAGCACCAGGAAGAGTTACACTTCTTATGATGATAACAAGTAGCATTACGAAAAGTGCAGGCATAGCTACCTTGTTGAATTTTTCTATTCCTTCAGATAGACCACGTGCAACAACAATTATTGTTAAAACAAGGAATATAGCTGTATAAACTGCTGACTGAGTCTGGTCTGCTGATAGTCTTGCAAAGTACTCAGGACCAGATAAGCCGTTTACACCCCAGCTTGCACCAAATAAATCTCCGAGATTCGCTATAGTGTACTTTAGACAATATCCACCTAGATATGAATAGAATCCGAGTATGAAGAATGGAGCGAGTGCACCGAACCATCCTACGATCGTGTACTTTTTGCTCACCTCTCTATAAGCGAGGATGATAGAGCTGTGTGTCTTTCTTCCGAGAGAAAGCTCAGTCATAATCAGTACATATCCTGCGAATACAGCTAGTAATAAATAAAGTATTAGGAAGGCAAAGCCTCCGTTCATTCCCAGCTTGTATGGGAATCCCCACATGTTTCCAAGTCCAACGGCAGACCCTATAGCAGCGAGCATAAAGCCCATCGAGCTACCCCAAGACTCTCTTTTTACTTCCTTTTTAGGCATTTTTTGTTCCTCCGGTTAAATTTCTCGTTTCGAATGTTGGTATTATACAAGAAAATTTAATACGTTGTCAATAGAAACAAAAAATAAGCTCAAATTATCGATAAAAATACAAATTTATTATTTAATGTGTGTAAAAAAATTATCATCGATAAAATATGTACAAGTAAATAATGTTTAAAATTACCCGTTGACATGCATAGTAACAGATGCTAACATTACACTATCACATTACTACTTTACTGTGCTAAATTGAAAGCGGATTGTTTAGATTAGGTTTTAATCAGTAGAGATGATTCCTACATATGTATATTTAGGAAGATGATAGAAGCTTAGTCTGATACGAACAAGTAGTGATGTGTATTAATAGTGAAGAATTTTAAATTTTATTAAGAACTAGAAATGTAATGGAGAGAAGCTATGAAAAATAAAATAGTGGTAAAGAACATGATTAGATGTATTGCTTTCACATTGATTATTATGACATCAATCGGACTTACAGGATGTGGAACTAATTCAAAATCTGACCTTGAATATGTCAAGAATAAGGGAACACTTGTCGTTGGTCTCGATGATACTTTTGCGCCTATGGGATTTAGGGACAAAGCTGATAAGCTAGTCGGTTTTGATATTGACCTAGCTAGAGCTGTTACTAAGAAGATGGGAATTAAGGTTAAGTTCCAACCCATCGATTGGTCCGCTAAGGAGGGGGAACTCAAGTCAAAGAACATCGACTGCGTGTGGAACGGCATGTCTGCAACTTCTAACAGACAGAAAAGTATGTCTTTATCAAACAAGTATCTTAAGAATAGAATACTAATCATGTCACTCGATCCAAATGTGAAAGTCAATAGTGCCGATGATCTTAAGAATATTAAAATTGGTACACAAGCTGATTCATCTGCACTAGAGGTTATCAAGAAGAACGATAAGTACAATGAGTTTAAGAATAATATATCAGAATATAAGACGTATGACGAAGCTATCCTAGATATGAAGGCAGGTCGTATCAAAGCGGTAGCAATCGATGAAGTTTATGCGATTTATAACAATGAAAACAAGGATAAACTATATGAGTCCCCATTTAACTTCGGCGCTGACTACTATGCTGTAGGCTTCCGAAAGGGTGATAAGAAACTCACTAAAGAATTCAATAAGGCTTTCAAAGAGATTATTGATAGTGGTGAAGCCCAGAAAATCAGCGAGAAATGGTTTGGTAAGGATTTGGTGGTATTTGAAGGATATGATAAATAGGAATATTGTTAGTATATCTAATTTGCATAGCCAATGCCTAGCTGGCATTGGCTATAGATGTTGAAGGAGATTATGATGGCTTACATAAAGGAGATTATGCCGGTATTGATTAGCGGGGCACTGATATCGCTA
This sequence comes from Mogibacterium neglectum, assembly GCF_030644205.1. NCBI lineage: Bacteria > Bacillati > Bacillota > Clostridia > Peptostreptococcales > Anaerovoracaceae > Mogibacterium > Mogibacterium neglectum. Next base: position 1,453,009 of record NZ_CP128647.1, on the reverse strand, counting down.
AAGTTATTCGCGTTAACGTTGGTCTTGTCGCTACCACTTGGACTACCGATATGCCTCGGAGAACAAAGTAAGATTGCCCCATTGAGGTGGTTTTGTAAGACTTTCGTATTTATATTCAGAGGAACACCGCTTATGCTCCAATTGTTCTTCTTTTATTTCTTTTTCCCTATTCAGCTTGGAATTCGTATGGAGGCATTTCCAACAGCTGTGCTGACGTTCGCGATCAATTATGCGGCATACTTTGCTGAAATATATAGAGGAGGATTTAACAGCATAGATAAGGGACAATATGAAGCGGCTTACTCTCTAGGATTTGCGCAGAGGCAGACTCTCGCTAAAGTGGTAATTCCACAGATGTTCCGCATAGTAATTCCCCCGATTTCAAATGAGGTAATTACGCTTATCAAGGACACGGCTCTCGCTTCGACTATCACGTTAGCTGAGATGATGAAGGTATCTCAAGGTATAGTTAATCGTGATGGAACCCTTATTCCATATGTACTAGCTGCAGGTATTTATTTACTGTTTACCTTTATTATGACTCTTGGGCTAAGCAGGGCGGAAGCAAAATATTCACAGTACTAAAAAGCTATTTGATTTTTTAATCAGTACGATAATTAAATTAAAAGTTATAGTATGTACGTAAATGGGTACAAAATGATTTAATTGTGCTACAATATAAATAATTGAGAAAATAATTATTTATTTTTACAGAAAGAGATGCGGTATATGAAATTAAGCAGAAATTCACAGGCGATGGAATTTTCGCCCATTAGGAAATTTAACCCTATTGCAACTGAAGTTCAGGAATCTGGCGTTAAGATATATTATTTAAATATCGGACAGCCTGATATAAAGACGCCTAAATGTTTTATGGATGCTGTTCGCGCTTTTGATGAAGATGTTCTTATGTACGAGCAGTCTCAAGGTGACATCAAGTTCCTAGAATCTATTTGTGACTATTATAAGAGAGAGTACAGCATTGAATATAAACCTACGGATATCGTTGTTACCATGGGTGCTTCAGAGGCTCTCACTATGACATTTACCGCAATTATAGATCCTGGTGATGAAATTCTTATTGCAGAACCGTTCTATAGCAATTATCAGACTTTTGCACTCGTAAGAGGTGGAAGCATATGCCCGATTCCAACAAGCTCAAAGGAAGGATATCGGTACGCATCCAGAGACAGGCTAGAGGCTGCCTTGACAGATAAAACCAAGGTCATCGTCTGTATTAATCCGGGCAACCCAACAGGACTTGCGCTTACAGCTGAAGAGATGGATATAATAGCAGATTTTGTTATTGAAAACGATCTCTGGCTGATTGCAGATGAGGCATATAGAGAATATGTATATGATGGTATTAAGCCGCGAAGCTTTGCTAATATAGATAAGTTAAAGAAAAACTTGATTGTTATCGACTCTGTTTCAAAGAGATTTTCTGCATGCGGAGCTAGAATAGGATTTGTGGCGTCTAAAAATGAAGAATTAATGACAGGAATAATCAAGCTGGCACAATCAAGGCTTTGTGTTTCTACACTAGAGCAGATTGGATCTACTGAACTTTTTAAGCTTCCTAGTTCGTACTATGAAGAGATGAATGAGGAATATTGCAAGAGAAGGGATACTGCATATGAAGAAATTATGCAAATTCCCGATGTAATATGTCATAAGCCTGGTGGGGCATTTTATATGATGGTTGATCTTCCTATAGATGATGCTGAAGATTTCCTAATGTTCTTGCTTACTGAGTATAGGGATAATAATGAAACTGTCATGTTTGCACCTGCTGCTGGATTCTACTCGACATTGGGAAATGGTAAGAGTGAGATTCGCATTGCTTACGTTCTAGAGAGTAGCTATATCAAGAGAGCTTGTCAGCTGATTCGTACAGGGCTCGAAGCATACAAGGCTAAGTAACTTAGCTTATATATAATATATATGCTAGACTTACATATATACAATTCAGTCAAGACCGCATCCACTTGTGTGCGGTCTTTTATTGCTTTTTTCTGTGATTAATAATTATAAAATACGATTAAGAGTGTATAATAAAGTGATATATTGTAATTAATAAAAGATTAAATGATTGTAAAATGTAGAGATATACAGAGAATGGCGGTATGGAGAGGGCTAAAAGTAAACGAAGAAACATAAATAGTAACAAAGTAGAGCTTTTGGTTCCGGCAGGGGGAATGGAGCAATTTCTGGCTGCTGTAGAGAATGGAGCTGATGCGATATATGTTGGTGGGCAGCTTTTCAATGCTCGTGCTGGCGCTCAAAATTTTAATGATGATGAATTAGTGCTAGCGCTAGATTATGCTCATAAACGTGGGGTGAAGGTTTATGTTACTATGAATACTCTTTTAAGTGATGATGAGCTTGAGACTGCACTTAGATATGCTTCATTTCTACATGATTCCGGAGTCGATGCGATTATCGTGCAGGACCTTGGACTCGGTGAACTGGTTCGTAGAGCGCTTCCAGACCTAGAGCTACATATGTCTACACAAGCGACTATCACAGATGCAAATAGCGCAAAGGTAGCTCACGAGCTCGGTTATAAGCGCGTAGTGGTAGCTCGTGAGCTGGCCCTGCCAGAAATCGAGGATATATGCAGGATCGGATCAGATAGTGTCTCGGATTTTGAGGTCGAAGTGTTCGTGCACGGCGCCATCTGCATATGCTACTCCGGCCAGTGCCAATACAGCAGATATTATGGAGGCCGGAGTGGCAATCGGGGAAGCTGCGCGCAGCCCTGCCGCCTCGCATATAGGAGCTACGGCGAGGACGGCAGGCGGCTCGCGGCGGCGAGCCACCCGATGAGCCCGCGCGATATGTGCCTTCTGGATGAACTCGGCGGGCTCATCGCTGCCGGTGCAGCTTCCTTCAAGATCGAGGGTAGGCTCAAATCGGCTGAGTACGTAGCAATCGTGACTTCTATATATCGCAAATACATAGATATGTATCAAGATGAGGGATATATAGAAGTTTCGAATGAAGACAGGGAGGCGCTTCTACAGATATTTAATAGAGGAGAGTTTACCGATGCATATCTGAGGGGTGAGAGCGGAAATAGCCTTATGTCTGGGGATATCGTTAAGAATCAAGGACTTGATATGGGTAGCGTCATTGCTACTAAGAAGGGATCGACACTAGTGGATATAGTTACTAGTAGAGAACCAGAGATCGGAGATGGTGCCGAGATATATGGCAGAGGAGATGCACCTCTATCAAGCACGGTGCTGAGCTACGTTAAGGAACTGGGTACTGAGAGGTATAGAATTGGAGATTTTAGAGGAAATATATCGGTTGGTGATATAGTACGCAGGACCTCTAAGAAGTCTCAACTTGAAGTTGCACGGCAGTCGTATAAGGGGGCAACTTTCTTTGAAGATGAGGACACCAGAAAAGTTAAGCGTCGCCGTAAGATCAATATGACCTTGAATATAGAAGGGAATATGCTTGTGCTTAAATCACACACAGTAAAGCTACCGGACGATGACAGATGGCCAAGCTGCATGCAGAAGAGTGTAAGTGTGGAGGCTGGACCTTTTGACTTCGATTATGAAAGCCCAACACCGGTTGAGAGATATGAAACGGCACTCTCGAAGACTGGGAATACACCATTTGAACTAAGTGAACTCAGAATAATAGGCGATTCCCAGATTAGGGTAAAGACTTCGGAGTTAAACTCACTTCGTAGATGCTGCCTATCTGAACTTAGTAAGACGTTAGAGTTTAGAAGAAATGAGTTTGATATAGAATTCGTCATCTCTGAACTTCATGATTTGCTAGGACGATCTGGGACTATAAATAAAGAACAGCAGAGCGGAAAACTTCAGGAATCACAAAGCTTCGAGTTATATTTCAGCAGCATAGACGATTGGCGTACTTTCGAGGCAGATGGCGGAGCTTCGGTTCTTAGCTCAAGAACTGGAGCAGTGCCAGGATTATCATATAAAGTGCTGCTACCAATGGCAGGAATAGTGACTGAACTATGCAGAGGTAGTGAGTCTTTGCCACCAGAAATAGTCCCTTATATAGGAAGCGTGACAAAGGGAATCGAGGAACAGATTTTACAGGAAAATTATGAGTGGGTGGTAAAACTTGCGCTTACGAGAGGCATCTTCATATCAAATCTCGGCTGGCTACGAAAGATGATAGAAATAGGAGCGGAAGTTACTGCGGACTATGGATTAAACGCATATAATCACATGAGTATCCAAGTGCTTAAGGCGCTTGGGGCAAGTGATGTTCGCTGGAGCTTAGAGAAGGCTAGTGTTTCAGAAGGGAACTATCCGTTAATGCAGACCGAGCACAGATTCCCTGCTGCAAGGCTAAAGAGCAGACGTGAACACGATGTTAGGATTCTAAATAATGCGTTTAGCAGCCAGTCGGTCGTGCTGCCATGTGGAGAAGGTGGTGATATCGTAGGAAGGGTGATTAAATGCTTACATGAAGGGCATTTTAGGCTCTATGTTTAGCATCATATACTAATCACTCGAATGCACTTAATTCTATAATTTGTTTGAAGGATTTTAGGCACAAGCATATAATAACAGTTTGGAGAACAGAGATGGATACAGGAATTAAAGGTTTTAAGGAAATTATCGTGACAAAGGAGCTCACAGCGAGGAGCATGGGGAGCGGAGACTTAGAAGTGTATGCAACACCTGCGATGGTCGCGCTAATGGAAGGAACAGCTGCTGATTCTGTTAAGTCTGAACTTGATGAAGGAAAGGGTTCTGTAGGGACGAGTATCAAGGTCAAGCACTTAGCTGCGACACCTATCGGAATGCGCGTGAGATGCGAATCCGAACTCATCGAGGCTTCTGGGCGGAGATTGGTGTTCAGGGTATCTGCATTTGACGAGAAAGATAAAATCGGAGAGGGTACACACGAGAGATTTATAATCTCGAATGACAAATTTCAAAGCAAAGCTAACAGCAAGTTAAGTGAATAGCTATATTGAAAAAGTGTGATTGGATGAGATAAACTTGTGGAGGTTTTAGATTTATGAATGAACAGACTAATAGAAATAGAATAATAATTAGGACAAGTGTAATAGGGATAATTGCCAACGTGCTTTTGGCGGGTTTTAAAGCAGTTATAGGGACTGCTACTAACTCCATCGCTATCGTCATGGATGCTCTAAATAATCTGAGCGATGCATTATCTTCGATTATTACAATTGTGGGAACTCGTCTTGCTGGTAAAGCACCCGATAGACATCACCCTCTGGGGCATGGAAGATATGAAGAACTTACAGCAATGGTTATTGCGGTAATCGTACTCTATGCCGGTATTACAGCATTTCAGGAATCTGTAAAGAATATATTACATCCTGAAACACCGTCATATTCGAGCGTATCACTAGTGATAATAGGAGCAGCAGTCGCTGTGAAGCTGCTACTCGGAAGATATGTAAAATCCGTTGGAATCAAGATTAATTCAGAATCTCTTGTAGCATCAGGGAGTGATGCGCTATTTGATTCCATTATCTCGATTTCGACACTAGTAGCAGCAGGAATTTACATTGTATCTGACATAAGCCTTGAGGCTTATCTAGGTGCATTTATAGCAGCATTCATCATAAAGGCCGGTATAGATATGCTCCGAGAGAACATAAGTAAGATTCTAGGAGAAAGAGCAGATAGTGGGCTTACGAAAGAAATCAAAGATACAATCCTAGAGATAGATGGGATAAATGGGGCATACGACTTGCTACTTCATAACTATGGACCTAATACCGTGATTGGCGAGGTTCATATCGAAGTTCCAGATACTTATACAGCTGCGACGATTGATGAACTCACAAGGCTGATTCAGGAAAAGATATATAAGAAATATGGTATTGCCATTGCTACAGTCGGTGTATATTCGATGAATACGACTGATGATAAGGCGCTCAGAATCAAGAGCGATATCACGAGAATTGTGATGTCGGAAGAGTTCGTGCTGCAGATGCATGGATTCTACTTGGATGAAGAGAAGATGCTGATGCTATTCGATATAATCGTGGATTTCGATGCCCCGGACAGGATACAGGTTCGCGATAATATACTAAACAAGATTAAGTCCAAATATCCAGAATACGAAGTGAAAATCACAGTTGATCTGGATGTAAGTGACTGATCAAAGTGTAAGGGGGTAAGTAATGGAAGTTATTGCTATTGTAGTGTTCGTGGTCGTCATCGGACTGATCATGAGTGAAAAGGTTCATAGAGCGGCGGCTGCTCTCGCTGGTGCTGTGGTACTCGTATTCACAGGTGTTATGAGCGGTGAGAAAGCACTCTCCTATATCGACTTCAATACCATTGGTGTTCTCGTGGGAATGATGACATTGGTCGCTGTAATCAGACAGTCGGGACTGTTCGAATATGTCGCAATTAAGGCGGCAAAGGTGGTGCATGGAGATCCGTGGAAGATAATGATTGCTTTTATCTTAATCACCGCAATTCTATCTGGAATATTAGATAACGTAACGACGGTACTGCTCGTCGGACCGATGACTATCGCTATTGCGAAGATGCTTGAGATTAATCCGGTACCATTTTTGATGACGCAGATTCTCGCATCTAATGTCGGAGGTACGGCAACACTCATCGGTGACCCTCCAAATATCATGATTGGAAGTGCTGCAAAACTCTCTTTTATGGACTTTCTCGAAAACACTGGCTTTGCCGTTGTGCTTGTAATCGTATTCATGATTATCACGATGCGCTTCGAGTATAAGAAGGAGATTGAGGTAGAGGGACTTGATACATCCAAGATTATGAATCTTGATCCTAATAAATCGATTACTGATAGGCCTTTACTCATCAAGGGAGTTGTAGTTATCTGCCTCGTAATTTTGGGATTTATATTCCATGATAGGCTAGGAATTGAATCATCTGTAATTGCGCTTGCGGCAGCAGCAATTATGCTTATTATAGGTGGTACAAGCGTTGAGAATGCTATTCAGGATGTAGAGTGGACGACTATTGCGTTCTTCATGTCGCTCTTCGTAGTAGTTGGAGGACTTACGGAAACTGGAGTTATCAAGCAGATGGCGGCTGTGGTAATCGAGAAGACAGAAGGCCACCCAGTTATGATGATGCTAATATTGCTATGGGCATCAGCTATTCTGTCGTCGTTCCTCGATAACATACCGTTCGTAGCAACGCTGATTCCATTAGTGCTCGCATTAAAGGCAGACGGCATGGATGTCGAACCACTGTGGTGGGCAATTTCACTTGGAGCTTGTCTTGGAGGAAATGGAACGATGATTGGAGCTTCGGCAAACGTAGTACTCTCAGATATCAGTACCAAGCACGGATACCCGATTACATTTAAGAGCTATCTGCGCGTCGGAATGCCGTTTATGCTAGGATCAGTAGCTATTTCTATGGTATTCCTGTTAGTTAAGTACGGAATGTAGCGGAGAATGGAGGCAATAAATGGCAAACACACTTACAACAGACAGAGTAACAAGTGATATGATTAATATGATGGTCAAGCAGCTCGGTGCGACGAACGTTAAGAACATGCCTGCCCATATCAATATATATGAGTTTGAAATCAACGATGAGCTTACTATCAAGTATATGCTGGATCTCAGACGTGATCATGCTATGTACCTACGCAGGGTAAATCCGTATCCGATGCTTCTCGGCAAATTCTATGGCGAGACGGATGTTGTGGATTTTATCAGACGCGATATAACAAAGTTTAAAAACGCTAGCAAATCGGACAAGTTCAAACAGTTCATCGAGCTCACAGATAATCTAACTCAGTTCAACAGAGAGATTGAACAACTTTTCCTAAATAGAAATGTTCCAACAGCTGCTTTTGAAGAATTCTCTGAAGAGATGGAGCGTATAAGAGAGACAATCGAACAGATTGCCCGCGAATGCCCAATGCTCTATGAGAATGAAAGACTGATAGATATTGAAAATAAGTAGCTGAAATTATGACAGTGAATTGAGTATATGGATGAATGTTCTTGTATGATGAGAAAGTCGAGGTTAAAATGCCTGAGTTCAAAGTTCATTCTGAATTCGAGATGATGGGTGATCAGCCACAGGCTGTAGAGAAAATAGCTGAGAGTATAGAGTCTGGAAAGCGCTTCCAGACTCTACTTGGCGTTACTGGATCTGGCAAGACTTATACGATGGCGAAGATAATAGAGAAGGTGCAGAAGCCAACTCTTATAATTTCGCATAACAAAACATTGGCAGCGCAGCTTCACGGAGAGATGAAAGAATTCTTTCCTAACAATGCCGTTGAATACTTCGTATCGTACTATGATTTCTACCAGCCAGAGGCATATGTCGCTTCTACTGACACGTATATAGAGAAAGATGCTGATATAAATGACGAAATAGACAAGCTCAGGCACTCTGCGACTGCGGCAGTCCTCGAGCGTAGAGATGTTATCATAGTTGCTAGTGTTTCCTGCATATACGGTCTCGGTAGCCCTGATTCGTATAGAAATCAGCTCTTATCTCTGAGACCAGGGGTGGAGATGGACAGGACAATGATGATGCGAAAACTCATCGACATGCAGTATGAGAGAAATGACATCGATTTCCATCGCGGTACATTTCGAGTTCGTGGCGACATAATCGATATATATCCTGCTGGTGGAGAAGAGGCGGTAAGAGTCGAGATGTTTGGAGATGAGATAGAGGAAATCAAAGAGATGAACGCTCTGACTGGTGAAATCACAGGTGTACGTAATCATATCTCAATATTCCCAGCATCCCACTACGTAACTAGCAAGGAGGACATGCAGCTTGCTGTCGGCACCATAAAAGAAGAACTTGATGAACGTGTAAAATGGTTTAAGGAGAATGGAAAGCTACTTGAGGCTGAGCGTATCACCCAGCGTACCAACTACGATATGGATATGATGATGGAAGTCGGAACCTGTAAGGGAGTCGAGAACTACTCGAGGCATCTGAACTTCCTGAAGCCTGGGGAGAGACCTTACGTTCTTCTTGATTATTTTCCGGATGATTTTCTAACTATAATCGATGAGTCGCATGTAATGCTGCCTCAGCTGCGCGCGATGTACAATGGGGATAGGGCAAGAAAAAGCTCGCTTGTCGACTTTGGATTTAGACTCCCCTCGGCACTGGATAACAGACCGCTCAAGTTCGAAGAATTTAATGAGGTCACTAACGATATTCTATTCGTTAGTGCTACGCCAGGGAAATACGAGCTCGAGAACTCAAATGGCGTCACAACAGAACAGATTATCAGACCGACGGGACTTCTTGATCCGATAATAGAAGTTAGGCCGATTGAAGGTCAGATAGATGATATAATCGGCGAGATATATAAGACTGTGGATAATGGAGAGCGAGTGCTCATCACGACACTCACCAAGAGAATGGCAGAGGACCTCACGGGATTCCTAAGAAATGAAGGGATCAAGGTCAGATATCTGCATTCTGAAATAGATAATTTCGAGAGACTAGAGATAATCAGGGATCTTCGCCTTGGTAAATTCGACGTTCTAGTCGGCATCAATCTTCTGAGAGAGGGGCTTGACCTACCAGAGGTATCGCTCGTAGCTATCCTAGATGCTGATAAAGAGGGATTCCTCCGCACAGAGACCTCGCTGGTTCAGACTGTCGGGAGAGCTGCACGTAACCAGAACGGCAGAGTTATCATGTATGCTGATCGCATCAGCAAGGCGATGAAGTACACCATAGATGAGACTGCGAGAAGGCGTGAAATCCAGGAGAGATATAATGAAGAACACGGAATTACACCACAGACTATCATAAAGCCTATACGTGATGTAATCGAGGCGACGAAGTCGTATACCGGAGACACTGAACTCAAGAATCCAAAGGAAATGACGACGAAGGAGCTGCAACGTACGATTAAGAATCTCGAGAAGGAGATGAAGCAGGCGGCTAAAGACCTTCAGTTCGAGCGAGCAGCAGAGCTCAGGGATCTACTGTTTGATCTAAGGAGCAGCAAGAGAGCATAGATATTTTGAAAGGGTATTTCTATGGAGAAAAACATAGTAATTAAAGGTGCAAAGGAGAACAATCTTAAGGGCGTGGATCTTACGATTCCTCGCGATAAGATGATTGTATTTACCGGACTTTCAGGTTCTGGTAAATCTTCGCTTGCATTCGACACGATATATGCAGAGGGACAGAAGAAGTATGTGGAGTCACTTTCCTCGTATGCGAGACAGTTCCTCGGACTCATGAAGAAGCCAGATGTGCAACTAATTGAGGGACTTTCACCAGCGATCTCAATTGACCAGAAGACCACTAATAAGAATCCGAGGTCGACTGTCGGAACGGTTACAGAGATATATGATTATCTAAGACTTCTGTATGCTAGAGTCGGTATTCCTCACTGCCCAGTGTGCGGTAGGGAGATATCCAGCCAGTCTGTAGACACTATTGTTGACCATATCATGGCTCACGATGAAGGTACCAGACTAACCGTCATGGCACCGATAATCAAGGGGCGCAAAGGAGAGCACAAGAATATACTCTCTCGTATTAAGAAAGACGGCTTTATCAGAATTAGGCTCGATGGCGAGATGATTAGAGTGGATGAGCAGGAGGAATTTAACCTCAACAAAAATGTGAAACACACCATAGATATAGTTATCGATAGAATTGTATTAAGGTCTGAAAATAGAAGCCGTATTGCTGAAGCGGTTGAACTCGCCGTTAAAGAAGGTGAAGGGACTACCAATATTTTATTTCAGTATAAGACCGAAGACGGCAAGACTAAGGATGCGGAGGAGACTTTTAGCACTCAACTCGCCTGCCCAGAGCACGGTGTGGGGATCGAGGAGATGGAGCCTAGAATGTTCTCATTCAACGCGCCATATGGATCTTGTGAAACGTGCACTGGTCTAGGATTTACGCTAAAAATCGATGATGATAACGTCGTATCCGAACCGAATAAGAGCATACTCGATGGCGCGATGGGGCAGGTGTTCTCGACGATGGATGCGATGGGATTCTACCGCCAGATGCTCAACCAGCTGGCAATAGATCACAAGACAGACCTCGGTGTTCCTTACAAGGAGCTGCCGATAGACTTTAGAAATGAACTGCTGCATGGAACTGGTAATCGTAAGCTCAAATACACCTATACTAGCAAGTCTGGCCGTGTATCCCATATGAATCATACGTTTGAAGGTGTGATTCCTAGTCTAGAGAGAAGATATGGCGAGACTAATTCAGATTATATAAAGGAAAAAATTGCTGGCATGATGACAGAGGCAATCTGTCCTACTTGTCATGGCAAGAAACTGAAGGACACGGTGCTGGCAGTAACGGTTGGTGATAAAAATATCATCGAACTAACTGACCTATCAGTAGAGCAGGCGATTCTATTCTTTGAAAAGCTTGAGCTGACGCCAAGGGAACAGCAGATATCGAGGCTCATCACTAAGGAAATCAGGGAGAGACTCAGATTCCTAAAGCAGGTGGGGCTCGGATACCTGACTTTGTCGCGCGCCGCAGGCACGCTCTCGGGAGGGGAATCTCAGCGTATCAGGTTGGCTACTCAGATAGGGTCGGGGCTCGTCGGTGTGCTGTATATCCTGGACGAGCCTTCGATTGGACTCCACCAGCGAGACAACGACAAGCTGCTCGGCGCACTGAGGAACTTGACCGATATGGGTAATACCTTAGTCATCGTTGAGCACGATGAAGATACGATGTATGCTGCTGACTATATCGTGGATATCGGACCTGGGGCTGGAATCTATGGTGGTGAGTTGGTGGCTCAGGGAACTGTCGAGGATATCAAAGCCTGCAAGGACTCTATAACTGGACAGTTTCTGTCTGGTGTGCGTAAGATTGGCGTACCTAAGACTAGAAGAACTGGAAACGGTAAATACCTCGAGATTATTGGAGCTAAGCAAAATAATCTACGCAATATAGATGTTAAGATTCCAGCAGGCAAGCTAGTATGTGTGACGGGCGTATCGGGCTCTGGCAAGTCATCCCTTGTAAATGAAATACTTTACAAAGGGGTCGCAAGTGTTACAAATAAGCTACAGGAAAAGCCAGGCGCGCATGAGGAGATACGTGGCATTGAGAATTTTGACAAGGTCATAGATATAGATCAATCGCCGATTGGACGTACACCTAGGTCAAATCCTGCAACTTACACGGGAATGTTCGATCCGATTAGAGACCTTTTTGCACAGATGCCAGAGGCTAAGATGCGAGGATATCAGAAGGGCCGTTTCAGCTTCAATGTAAAGGGCGGAAGGTGCGAAGCATGCCGCGGAGATGGTATCACCAAAGTAGAAATGCACTTCCTACCAGATGTATATGTTCCATGTGAGGTGTGTGGCGGTGCTAGATACAATCACGAGACGCTGGAGGTAAAATACAAAGGGAAGAATATCTCTGAGATTCTCGAGATGAGTGTTACAGAGGCACTACCATTCTTTGAGAATCACAAATCCATCGAGAAATATCTGCGAACGCTCGATGATGTAGGCCTCGGATACATCAAACTCGGACAACCGTCGACTCAGCTATCTGGTGGCGAGGCGCAGAGAATCAAACTCGCTACAGAGCTTTCCAAGAAGAGTACAGGTAAGACATTATACATATTAGATGAACCGACAACGGGGCTTCACTTCGCTGATGTCGAGAAGTTGATGTACGTTCTTAATAGACTGACTGACGAGGGCAATACGGTGGTGGTAATCGAACATAATCTTGATGTGATTAAGTGTGCAGATCACATTATCGACCTCGGACCAGAAGGTGGTAGTGGTGGTGGAACTATCGTTGCGACGGGAACACCTGAAGAGGTTGCTAAGTGCGAGAAGTCATTTACAGGGCAGTATCTACGAAAGATGCTTAGATAGTATAGAGGAATAATATGAGAAAAGGACGAAGATTGATTCTTCGTCCTTTTGTACTGTGTATTAATTGGTTTTGAGCCCTATATGTGGAACTCTATGTAAAGAAATCAAAACCTAGATACCTGAGATGCCAAGGTTTTATATAGCTAGATAATATCTTCTCTTCGGTTTTCTAAATCAACCTGGATGCTTGCATTAGTTCCTGCGACTTCCTTAGTAATCTTGGAGGAAGTATTCTTGAGGCAGCTATCGTTATAACTTCCCTTATCAGTAACAGGTGACTTATCAATCTCTGTGTAGTCACCTATGCCTAGAGCTTCAGAAGCCATTCCAAGATTTGATACGATGCTTGCCAAGTCCGTAGGCATAAATATTTTTGTTGCACGACCATCAGCGATATCTCTCAGAGCCTCGAGGCCTTTTAGCTTGAGAACACCCTCGTTGATATTAGCTTTCTTGAGCTTCTCAAGACCCTGAGCCTGCGCTTCGTATACGAGTCTGATAGATTCTGCTTCACCGGCAGCGAGAGCGATTCTTGCTTCCTTCTCAGCTTCGGCAGCGAGAACCTTTGCTTCCTTATCACCCTCAGCACGCGATACTACAGATTCCTTATGAGCCTGCGCTTCGAGTACAGTCTGACGTCTCTCTCGTTCGGCTCTCATCTGCTTTGTCATTACTTCTTCGATTTCTTCAGGTGGAATTATATTCTTGAGCTCTACACGGTTGACCTTGAGACCCCATGAATCAGTTGCTTTATCAAGAATGACCTCCATGTCTTCGTTGATTTGCTCTCTGGACGATAGCGTTGTATCGAGCTCCATGCCTCCGATTATGCTTCTGAGTGAAGTTGCAGACAGATTCTGTAGACCGGCGATTGGATTTTCTACACCGTATGTGTATAGTTTAGGGTCAAATACTTTTGCGAATACAACAGAATCCACGCGCACAGATACGTTATCCTTAGTGATTACAGGTTGAGGAGGAAAATCGAGAACCTGCTCCTTGAGCGAAATCTTATTGATCACGTTGTCGATGATTGGAAATTTAAAATGAAGACCTGCGTGCCATGTACATAGATATTTCCCTAGCCTTTCAATTACGTATGCATGCTCCTGTGGGACAATCTTTATGCAGGAAACCAATAACAATACTATCAAAAAAACTACTATTACATAAATAATTGTAGCAATCATAGTGAACCTCCTTATTAGTAATCTAATTAGTATCAATTGATATCTCCATAATATGAGCATAACATAGAAAAGTCAATTAAATTAGATTGTAAAAGACGTTAAACTTTTATTTAATATTATCTTAAAATGAATTGACTATCTAAGGATGGGAATTTAGTGGGAAACGAGAATAGATAGTGTATTGGAATTAACCATTTATTTATGCGGCTTAATTATCATATGGACGAACAACCATAAAAAATATTGATACTGTAAATCAAATTGTTTAATTTCACAATGAAAACTTTATTATTTTATTAACTTTTACTAAATCTGTTGCAGAATCATCTCTGATGTTTTAGAATCAAAACATGAATTTTATATTATTACAAGGAGTCCTTTATGCTTAAAACGATTGTTTCTTACAACGACATGATTAATGCATTCATTTGGGGTGTGCCCTCGATGATCTGCATTATGGGAGTTGGAATTTGGCTGACTCTCAACACGCGCTTCATTCAGTTCAGAAAATTCGGATATACACTGAAGCACACTTTCGGTGCTATGTTCGATAAAAAGGAAGCTGGAGATGGTGCTCTTACCTCATTCCAGTCCGTATGTACCGCACTCGCGGGAACCGTTGGAACTGGTAATATCGCGGGTGTCGCCGGAGCTATCGCTTTAGGCGGACCAGGAGCAGTTTTCTGGATGTGGCTTTCTGCACTGCTAGGTATGTGCACAAAGTTCGCGGAGGTTACGCTAGCTGTACATTTTAGAGAGCGTAATGACCATGGAGACTGGGTTGGCGGTCCTATGTATTACATAAAGAATGGTCTAAGTAAGAAATGGAGCTGGCTAGCAATTTTATACTCGACATTCGGAGTGCTTACGGTGTTCGGTACAGGAAATGCTACGCAGGTTAATACGATTACGACAGCTATCGATTCGGCATTGACATCGACTGGTGCATTTAAGCACGGCCTTCCATCTGGTGTCAACCTAGGCATTGGTATAGCGATTACCCTGCTGGTGCTGGTTATCTTAATCGGAGGAATAAAGCGTATCGGACGTGTAACGGAGAAACTAGTTCCTTTCATGGCGCTTTACTATATAATCTTTGGACTTCTAGTAGTTATTCTCAATTACAAGAACGTTCCTGGCGTTTTCAGAGATATATTTGAAGGCGCATTTACACCAAGGGCTATAACAGGCGGCGTTGTAGGTTCAATGTTCATTGCTATGAGAAGAGGTGTTTCTAGAGGTATATTTTCAAATGAAGCGGGTCTTGGTACAGGTTCCATCGCTCATTCTTCGGCTGAGGTGGACCACCCAGTTCAGCAGGGTCTATGGGGAATATTCGAGGTATTTGCAGATACGATTGTAATCTGTACTATTACGGCTCTTGTAATCCTCTGCAGTGGCGTGAAAATCAATTACGGTAAGACAGCAGGTGCAGAGCTCACCATTTCAGGATTCACAGCTACTTTCGGAGGTTGGGTTTCGGTAATGCTCGCTGTAGCACTTTGCTGCTTCGCCTTCTCAACTATACTAGGCTGGGGGTTATACGGCTCGAGATGTATAGAATTTTTGTTCGGAAAGTCTGCCATAAAGCCGTTTATCGTTGTGTATTCACTAGTGGCTATTATCGGAGCTACTATGGATCTAGGATTAATATGGAACATAGCAGACACATTTAATGGATTGATGGTAATTCCAAATTTGATTGCAGTTCTACTGCTGTCAGGTACTGTTATCAGACTTACAAAGGACTATTTTGATAAGGGAAAGCCTAAAAAATAGATTTATTCTACTCTTATATGACATCATGATAAAGACTCTCGCCCGCATTGACGAGAGTCTTTATTTTGAGATCAAAATCTCTCAAAATAAGCATTTTTAGCGTACAATAATAAGATGTAAACGCTAGTTGCAACCGTGAGTTGACAAATTTCCAAGTGCAGTTGGTGGTGAAGTGGACGTCGCTACCATAAAATGAAACCATAGAATGCAGCTGCTCTATGAAAAGAAAACGAAAAATAGGAAAGAAATTCAAAATATGTTTTAATAGGTGATGATAAGGAAACTCACAAAATATTTTGCTGGATTTGGAAATTTTGGATATCATATCTACAATATGATATGAAACTCAATTAGGAGGGTATTATGATAATTTCAGAAAAGATAATGAGCCTACGCAAGCAGTACGGATGGAGTCAAGAAGAGCTTGCAGATCTTGTTGGAGTATCTAGACAGTCGGTTTCGAAGTGGGAATCAGCAACTTCAATGCCGGATATACAGAAGATAATCAAGATGAGCGAAGTTTTCGGAGTGTCTGTAGACTATCTACTTAAGGATGAGATGGATTTGCCAGAATCATCTAATGCAGAGACTACTGAAGATATAGCGAGTGATGTTGAGAAACCGATAAAAACAGTCTCTCTTGAAGAAGCAAATGAATATCTTGAAGAATCGTATAAGCAAGCAAATAGAATAGCGGGTGCTGTGGGGTTATTTATCATATCCCCAGTGGCTTATATACTAGCTGAGAACTTTGCCAATGAAAATAACAGAAAGTTGTTAGAACGCATCTCATTAGCAGCTATGTTTATAATAATCGCAATTGGTGTAGCACTGTGTATATTGTCGTCGTTTGCGCTGTCAAAATATGAATATCTGTCCAAGGATGAACTGAAACTTGGATATGGCGTAGAAGCGGCTGTTAAGCACAGATACGCTCCATTTAAAGAGGTTATAGGACAGAAGATTGCTGTTGGCGTGTTTCTCTGTATAGTAGGAGTCCTACCAGGAATAATATTTGATGATTCAGATAAGCGTTTTTCACAATTTGAGAATGCCGCATGGGCACTTACATTAATTATGGTTGCGGCAGGTGTATATACTTTCGTTGAAGTTGGTATTATCGGCGGCAGTTACAAGAAGCTACTACAAGAAGGCGATTACACCCCCTATAAGAAGCGCATAGAGCAGAAGATGGCACCAATAGCAGGAGCTTACTGGATTATAATTACAGCAATATATTTGACTCTAGGTTTCCTATTCAACTATTGGAACAAAGCTTGGGTTATCTGGCCGATTGCAGGGCTGCTATACGGGCTATTCTACAAGATATGTGAAGTGTTCTTAAACAAGAAAGATTACGATAAATAAGGATATACGATTATTGATTATGCAATAGGAGCCTCAAGAACAAGGTGCGTAGATAAAATAAGTTAAAAGATAAGTAATCAATAAATAAAACTCCCTTTGAAGAAAACCTCAAAGGGAGTTTTGTTTGTATTAAGCTATAGCGAATTGTATTAAGATGCTGCCTGACCCTTATCTATCTTGAGTGCATACAATAAGATTCCTATAACGAACCCAATAACTGCAGGTACAACCCAGTCCATTCCGATACCAGATAGTGGTAGGAAATTACCAACAGACTTGATAAATCCTTCTAGGTGAAGTGCTGAAACGGTTGCTGGAGGTAGGCTTTTTAGACCGTCGAATAAAGCAGGCACCATAGTGAATCCGATAGACCATCTGTAAACAGTTGTGTGGTAGTTAAACAGCCCGCCGATGAGGCTGACTAGTATGATAACGATAGTAAGCGGATATAAGAACATCAGTACTGGTACCGAGTAAGCGATTATCTTAACTAGTCCAAAGTTTGCAAATGTGAACGAGATGAGTGTGAATACTACCGCCCAAGCCTTGTATGAAAGCTTGTTAGGAAACATCTCTCCAAATGTCTCTGCACATGCCGTTACGAGGCCGATAGCAGTTTTGAGACAAGCAAGAGTGATCATCAGCGCAAGGAATACACTGCCTACGCCGCCAAAGTAGTGGCTAGCAATCTTGTTGAGAAGTGTTCCGCCATCTGGCTGTACTTCGAAGATTCCTCTTGACTGAGCACCTGCAACTACTAGGGCAAGGTATATAACAGCCATAAGTACTGCGCATCCTACACCAGCAAGAGCAGTGGATTTAGCAATGTTCTTAGGTTCTTTTACACCTAGGTTCCTAACTGCATTGATTATGATGATTCCAAATGCGAGTGATGCAAGTGCATCCATTGTATTATATCCTTCGAGGAAACCTCTGAAGAATGGGTGAGCCACATATTCTCCTGTTGGAGCAGCGCTTGAAACAGAACCCATTGGCTTAATGAAGCACATAACGACTAGAACTGCAAGGAATGCTAGGAATAGCGGATTGATGATCTTACCAACGTTAGTAAGGATATTGGATGGTCTTAGCGCGAAGAACAGTACTGCTGCGAAGAAGCACAGGGAGAAAATTCCAAGTACAACTGGAGAATCCTTGCCAACTGTAGGAACTACTCCGACAGAATAAGGTACAGTTGCGGTTCTAGGAAGTGCGAAGAACGGTCCTATAGTAAGGTATAACAGACACGTAAAGAACAAGCTGTACGGTCTCGACACCTTGCATCCTAGGTCATAGAGACCCTCACTACGTGATAAGGAAATCGCAATAATACCGAGCAATGGCAAGCCTACTCCTGTAATGATGAAGCCAAAAGTTGCCGCTGCTGTGTGACTGCCTGCCATCTGTCCCATGAGTGCTGGGAATATCAGATTACCTGCTCCGAAGAATAGTCCGAAGAGGAGTGAGGCTAGAACTACATATTCCTTTATAGTGAATTTCTTATCCATTTTTTGTCCCCTTTTTTAAATAATTTGTTAAATTTAATAAAGAGCATAGCATGTTTTATTAAAAATCACAACATATTTTTTATATTTTTAAAATTTAAACAATACAAAACAACGTTAAAAATCGCAGATACCTTGAAAATTAAACGCTTGTAGCGGGTGTATAAATTTTCGAAATTAGCTAGCAAACAATTAAACGATATAAGGTAGATTGATATCGTTTGATTATAAATTCAAATGGTAAACTTGCTCCGGATAATATTGCATTTTTATTTGAACAAGCATATACTAATAACATAGTTAGCCTCATCTAACTCACTGTGACTTAAAGTTATATTACTTTTATATCAGCAGGTACATGCATTTGAGTTAAATACGAATAACTATAATTTTTAATTGTTTGTTCTCATATATATTATGGAAGAAAACTTCACTGTTTCAGGAGATAACGATGTCTGAACTTACATTAGCAGAACAGTCTATCAACGAGAGGTCTTCGCAACTACAACGAAGAAAGATTAATCCTCTTACATTAATTATCATCAATGCGGTTCTTCCAGTTGTAACGATGTTTTTTCCAACCGATAAGAGCATAATCGTTGGACTCTGTCTGGGATATATAGCTTTGTTCATTGCTCGGAGATATATGGCTATGCTTAAGGCACTTATATGGATAGCTGCGGGGGTAATGTTCATCCTTTTGAATAGCTTCTATATTAAGAGTAGCGTCTTAGGAATGATGATTAATATGACAGTCTATTTTACACCATGCATACTAATCGCGGTGTTGATAGTCACAGACTATAATTCATCGGAAATACTATCTGCTCTACAGAGACTACATCTGCCAAAGATATTTATCATTGGACTCACTATTACTATCAGATACATCCCGACATTTAGAAGAGAGTTTCGCATAATCAAGCAGGCTATGCACATTAGAGGGGTCGAGTTTTCAGTGAAGCATCCACTAAGAACCTTCGAGTACTTGCTCGTACCACAGCTTTTTAGGTGCGTGAGCTTAAGTGCAGAGCTGACGGCAGCAGGACTCACGAAAGGGATTGCTACAGAAGAGAAGCGGACGAGCTATTTTGACAATCAATTTCATGGAGTGGATTACGTGATGTTTGCGATTGGGGGAGTAGGACTAGTTTTAATCATCGGAGGGTTACTGTGAAGAATGTCATAGAGGCGAGAGATCTGACATTCGCTTATGAAGGTGAGCATAAATCTGTGCTTGAAGATATCAACTTTTCGATTGCTGAAGGCAGTATAGTTTTTATCTCCGGCCTTAGTGGTTCTGGTAAATCCACGCTACTCAATATTATTAATGGTCTGATTCCAGAAGTTATAGATGGGAAGCTGGGCGGAGAACTACTTATAGGCGGGAAAAGCAAAGTGATGATGAACGAGCGAAGTGCGCTCATCGGAAATGTGTTCCAAAATCCGAGGAGTCAGTTCTTTACAACAAATACGACTGCGGAGCTCGTATTTGCGATGGAGAATTTCGGCGTATCGAAGCCAGAGATGGATATGCGGCTTAAAGCTTTGATTAAGAAGTATAAGCTAGAATATCTTCTCGATAGAGATATCTACGAACTATCTTCAGGAGAAAGGCAGATGCTGGCACTGATGTCAGCTCTGATTATGAATCCGCAAGTAGTGATATTCGATGAACCATCTGCAAACCTCGACTACGGAAACGCTATGCGGCTAAGAAGTCAGATTGAAGAACTGAAGAGCGAGGGGATTACCGTGCTAGTAGCAGACCATCGATGTTTCTATTTGTGTGAACTTATCGATAAGGTGCTTCTTCTAAGCGACAATACAGTAACGGAGTATGAAAGTGAAGAGGCCTACTTCAGTAGTGATTATGCGGCGAGAGCTGAAAATCTCTTTGATGATAAGTATGAGAACAGACTTATCGCAAGAGCCGGTCCTGTAGATGTGAAACTCGATGACGCATCTTATAAAGGAATCCTGCAAGGAGTGAGTGCCGAATTTAAGCGAGGTGAAATTTCAACCATCATAGGGGTAAATGGTGCAGGTAAAACCACCCTGGCTAGACTCATCTCTGGCATCATCAAACCAGATGGCGGTAGCGTAGAGATTGAAGACCAGGCGCTGTATATAATGCAGGATGCGGATTATCAGCTGTTTGGAGCATCTTGTATGAAGGAGCTTGAGATCAGTAGCATGGATGAAGAGCTCAACACTGAAGCTCTGAAGGACCTAAACCTATATGAATTTAGAGATACTCATCCGCACAGCCTTAGTGGTGGGCAGAAGCAGAGACTGCAGATGGCGATAAGCAGGGTAAGCAAAACCAAGGTAATTATCTTGGATGAGCCGACCAGTGGGCTCGACAAGAAGTCGATGCATCGTGTGGTGGAGCAACTCGAATCGATGAAACAAAGTCACACCATCATAATTATTTCACATGATTATGAGTTTATTAGGAACATTGCAGATAAGATCTTCTATCTCGAGGACGGACGTATAAGGGAAGCTTTTTATTTGGACGAAGAGAATGTAAATCAGTTAAATAAAACTTTTGAAAAAATGGAGGCTTATTATGAATAACAAGCTTAAAACTAAGGATTTTATACTTATTGCGCTGCTGACAGCTGTGTACATGATCATCTATATGGTGTCGATGCTCTTAATCACTCCGCTTGGTGCACTCGGACACTCGGTAAGCCCTGGAATTTGCTCTATTTTCTCTGGGACCGTTATATATTTTATGGCAAAAAAGCTCGGTAAGATGTGGCAGTATACGATAATGACGGTGCTCGTCATGGCTTGCTTTACGCTCATGGGTGGTGGTTATATACCTTGGTATATAACATCAATTGGTATGGCTATAATTGCCGATTTTATCGCTTCTAGGAATGGCAAAGAGGTTAGTGTTCATCGTATTGCTATCGCATCTGGAGTACTGCACGTAGGACAGGCATGGGGTGCAATTATACCTGCAAGCTTCTTCTTAAGTCACTACAAAAGCTATTGGATGCAGAAAGGCCAAACTGAAGCTGAGATGAACAACTACATCAAATATACTGCAGGCACGTGGGGTGTGATATCGACAGCTGTTGTATTCGTGATGGCAGTAATCGGTGCTTACCTTGGATATCTAATACTTAGAAAGCACTTCAAGGAGGCTTAGGATGGGCGTATTTAAAAAACTATTCAGCTATGCGGAAGACCGCAGGGGTTACATGGTGGCTGCTTTGCTGTTATCTGCCGTGGCGACGATTCTATCGTTCGTTCCATATTATTTTCTATGGGAAATGCTTCACGAGATAACGGGAAGTGCTGATTATGCGAAGATTAGCAAGCTGTCGTACCTGATATTTGCAACGACAATCCTATACATGGTCACATATATCGTAGCACTTATGTGCAGTCATCTGTTTGCATTTAGGCTGGAAACGAACATGAAAAAGAAGGGATTAAACGCTCTTCTAGATGGATCGTTTTCGTTCTTCGACATGAACTCTTCTGGAAAGACTAGAAAGATAATCGATGATAACTCGGGAAACACGCACACGATTGTAGCTCATATCCTGCCAGATTCCGTAAATGCAGTTCTGTTCCCAATATGCCTACTGGTGCTCTCGTTCATGGTGAGCAAATACGTAGGTGCATTGATTGTTGCGGCGGTTATAGCAGCGAGTATCTGCTTTAAATTCATGTATTCTGACCCAGATATGATGAAAGAGTACATGGGTGCACTAGACGATATTAACTCGGAGACGGTCGAGTATGTGCGCGGCATACAGGTAATAAAGATATTTAATATGGTGATTGAATCATTTGAACGCCTATACAAATCGATTATCAGATATTCTGAAGTCGTTAATGCAGAGTGCCAGATGTGCAGAAGACCATTTGTAGTATTTCAGGTATGCATGCTTTCCCTCTCGGCACTGATTGTGCCGGTAGCATATGTCGCGATGCCAAAATCACCTCAAGCTAGTGAGACTATCAGCCTTGTCGTGTTCTTCGCATCATTCTCGGGGCTTCTGATGAGTGCTTTTATGAAGGTCATGTTCTTCAGTAAGAATTTTGAGATGGCTAACGATGCGATAAGCAAGCTTGAATCACTATTTGACGAGATGGACAAGAACAAGCTAGCTCATGGGGATGTCTCGGAAATGACAAGCCATGATATAGAATTTGCAGGAGTGACATTTAGATATGAAGAGGGAGTAGATGTCCTAACGGACTTCAGCCTTGAGCTAGAGAGCGGCAAGAAGTATGCCCTCGTGGGATCTTCAGGCAGTGGCAAATCCACTATAGCTAAGCTCATCTCTGGTTTCTATCCAGTATCAAGTGGAGAACTCAGAATCGGTGGGGTGGATATTTCAAAATATAAAAGGGAGACGCTAGAGCATGAAATTGCATTCGTGTTTCAAAATGCCAAGTTGTTTAAAACCAGTATCCATGAAAATGTACAAATTGGAAGATCTGATGCATCGCGCGAAGAAGTCATAAAAGCGCTTGACCTTGCAATGTGCGGAAGCATTCTCGATAAGTTTGAAGCGCGTGAGGATACCATAATCGGTGCGAAAGGTGTTCACTTATCTGGTGGTGAGACTCAGAGGATCGCAATCGCTAGGGCAATACTCAAGGATGCTCCGATAATAATTCTCGATGAGGCGAGTGCTGCCAGCGACCCAGAAAATGAGTATGAGATGCAGCAGGCTTTTTCAAAGCTCATGGAAGGTAAGACTGTAATCATGATTGCGCATAGGCTTTCAAGCATCAGAAATGTGGATGAAATACTGGTTGTAGAGGACGGAAAAGTCACTGAACGTGGGGCTCATGACGAACTTATGAAGAAGGATAGCAAATACAAAAAGCTACACAACTTATACAATCAGGCTAATGAATGGAGGCTATCATAATGAAACGAAAATTACAGAGACATTTTTCGCTTACCGATGAGGGTATTGACAACATGATGAGAGCATCGAGAGCCTCGTTTTTTAAGTATATAACCTTCATGCTTCCGCCAATGCTCGTGTTCATCTTTCTGAATGATATGATGACTAGCAGACTAAAGCCAATAGCGCATTATGTCGGAATAATAGTTATCATAGCCATTCTTATATACCTTGCGGCAGCTAGGGAATACAAGTTAACTTACGATGTCACCTACGAAGAAAGCGTAAATCTCCGCATTGAGCTCGCAAAGAAAATCAAGGAGCTACCACTTTCGTACTTCTCGACGCATAACTTGTCGGATCTCTCGCAGACCATCATGATGGATGTAAGCAATATCGAGATGGCGATATCGCATGCTGTGCCGGAATTTATCGGATTTGTGGTGTTCTTTGCGATTATAAGCATCATGATGTGCATCGGGAACCTCGTTCTAGGACTTGCGGTGGTCATGCCTATCTGGATTGGGATAGCGCTTATGTTCGTATTTAAGAATTTTCAGACTAGGAAAGTCAAGGTGTATTACAAGCAGCTCCTCGACAACGCTAATGCGTTCCAAGATGCATTCGAAATGCAGCAGGAAATTAAGAGCTATTCCATGCAGGATGAAGTGAGACGTGATGTGACTTCAAAGATAGTAAGCACGGAGAAAATACATACTGCCGCAGAATTTACAATGGCGATAAGTGCTACAGTTTTGCGTGTAGTTCCGTTACTTGGACCAGTTCTAGTAGCTGTAATCGGGGCAACTCTTTACGCAAAAGGTTCTATAATCCTTCTGTACTACGTGGGTTATCTCATGGCGGTAACTACCATATCTCATCAATATGCTTCACTCTCAGAGTTCATTGCAGCGATATTTTTCTTCGAGGACAGCTATGACAGAATTCGAAATCTCATGGATGAGGAAGTACAGCCAGGTATAGATAAAGAAGTTGAGAAATATGACATCTGTTTTAAGGGTGTAGAGTTTCAATATGGTGATAATAAGGTAATAAATGGAGTTAGTTTTGCAGCAAATCAGAATGCTGTTACGGCTATAGTAGGTCCTTCAGGATGCGGTAAGACTACCGTGCTTAGGTTGCTCTCGCGTCTATATGATTACGATAAAGGTGAAATCACTGTCGGCGGAGAGGATATAAAATCTATCAGTACAGCATCACTGTTCAGCAAGATATCTATCGTGTTTCAGAACGTAGAGCTCTTTAATACGAGCGTAATGGAGAATATCAGGCTAGGGCGTAAGGATGCGACTGATGAAGAGGTTTTGGCAGCTGCGAAGCTTGCTAACGTCGATGAAATAGTGTCGAAAATGCCAGATGGATATGAGACCATAATTGGCGAAAACGGATCCAAGCTCTCGGGTGGGGAGAGACAGCGTATATCTATAGCGAGGGCATTTCTGAAGGATGCGCCTATAATACTTCTCGATGAGATATCGGCATCGCTCGATGTAGAAAACGAGATGGAGATTCAAAATAGTATTAACAAGCTCATCGAAAACAAGACTGTAATCATCGTATCTCATAGGATGAAATCGATTGAGAAGGCTGATAAGATTGTGGTAATGGATGATGGCAAAGTTGTTAGTGCTGGCAAGCATGAGGAGCTCATTAAGAACTCAAAACTCTACGGCGATATGGTGAGAAAATCACAGCTAACCGAGGAGTATACCTATTAGGTGATAGTGCAATCTAGCATTGAAGACAGATATGTTACATGACATTTAGCAATTTCGGTAAATGTAGATAGCTGATTCATATAACAAAATGAAAAAGAGGCCGAACCAGTTAATTAAGCTCAGGTTCAGCCTCTTTAAATTTTTAATTATGCAACCTAGAAGCTACTTGTCTGTAGGGATCTCGTTGTACTTGCTCAGCAACTCGTGCTTCATGTTCCACAGCTTCTTGGATAGGTCTACGTAGTATGTCTGAGGATTTTCAAATCTCAGCATCTCACTCCAAAGCGTCTCAATCTGCTCCATACAATAAGAGCGTATGGTCTCAAGGTCAGGGGACTCGTATACGCACTCGCCCTTTTCGAATACCTTTACCATCAGCTCCTTAACCGTAAAGTTAGTCAGTCTCTTGCGCTTCCAGATAGCATTAGGGTCGAATATCTCAACGCCATCTCTCGTTGGAGCCTCTTCGTCGTGTAGTGCGATGAGATCCCCCATGACCTTTCCGGTCTCGTTGTCAAAAAACCTGTAGACCTTCTTGAAACCAGGGTTTGTAATCTTCTCGACGTTCTCTGAAATCTTCATCTTAGGAATCATCACGCCGTTATGCTCGATGGCAGCCAGCTTGTAAACCCCACCAAATACAGGTTCAGACTTAGCTGTGATGAGTCGCTCGCCAACTCCGAACGAATTAACCTTCGCTCCCTCTAGGATGATGTCTCTGATCAGCCATTCGTCAAGTGAATTGGAAACTACGATAGCGCAGTCCTCTAGACCGTTAGCATCGAGAATCTCCCTCGTCTTCTTGGTGAGGTAGGAGATATCACCGCTATCTATTCTAACCCCCATCTTAGCAGGTTTCATCTCTTTGAATACCTTGATGGCATTAGGAAGACCCGACTTAAGGACGTTGTATGTATCTATCAGTAGAACTGCATTATCAGGATAAATCTTCGCATATTCCTTAAATGCTTCGTACTCGCTGTCAAATGTCTGCACCCAGCTATGTGCCATAGTTCCGAGTGCCGCCACACCGTAGTCTCTATCAGCAATCGCACACGCAGTGCCTGCACAGCCACCTATATAAGCAGCTCTCGCACCGTATATGGCACCGGACGCGCCCTGAGCTCTTCTAGAACCAAACTCCATTACAGGTCTACCCTGAGCTGCTCTTACGACTCTGCTCGCCTTGGTGGCAACTAGACTCTGATGGTTGATAGTTAGAAGTATAAATGTCTCAACAAACTGCGCCTGAATCAGCGGACCAGTTACCGTGATAATCGGTTCGTGAGGGAATATCGGAGTACCCTCGGGAACAGCCCATACATCACATGTAAATTTGAAGTCGCGGAGGTAGTCTAGAAACTCTTCGCTGAAAATTCCTTTTGAACGCAGATACTCAATATCTTCCTCTGTAAAATGTAGATTTTTGAGATACTCGATGACCTGCTCTAGTCCCGCCATAATCGCATATCCGCCTTGGTCAGGAACTCTGCGGAAGAACATGTCAAAGCAAGCTTCGTAATCGCGAACATCAGAATGGAAATAGCCATTGGCCATAGTGATTTCGTAGAAATCAGTCAGCATCGTTAAGTTGTAATTATCAAGCATTGATTCTCTCCTATATTATTAGCCTACCAAGTCTGAAATTACCGACTCAACAGACGCTCCTTTCTTAAATGAATAAGTACCCGCATCGATTTCTGACACATCGTGTCCCTGAGCCTTCACATCTGCAGTAAACTGCTTGTAATCGGTGAAAAGATTCTTGTCGATAAGATCGGATACATCAGTCTCACCACCACCGTTTATCGTAACGCTTACATCTTTCTTGAGAGCACCATTCTTAAACGCACTTCCATACTTGAGAGTAGAAGCGGAGTTCAGGGTTTCCTCGGACTGCTTGCGACTTGACTGGCTTGCAAGAACCTGTGGGTATTTCATAATTACATTGAAGCGCCAGACTATAACTCCTGCTGCCATCATGACGATTACAAGTGCAATTATAATGTCATTGGTGTTATGAAATAGATCCTTAAAATTCTTCATTCTAAATTCTCCTTCATGCTGCGCCACCAGACGCAGCTTTACAGAGAATTATACATTCTTTTGCTAACGATTGCAAACAATAGAAGTGCCCCGATACCTTGTTAATAAGCCATTTGCATGGTATAATATACGGCACGATTTATAATAGAAAGCAGATATAAATGAAGCAAATTGAGATAAATTCCAACGACGCGGATAGACGCCTCGACAAATTCATGCGCAGATACCTTCCGAAGGCAAATCTGAGCACCATTTACAGGGTTATTCGCAAGGATGTAAAGGTCAATGGTAAGCGCGAGGGTAATAATTATATGCTCGCTGAGGGAGATGTCCTATCACTTTATATCAGCGATGGATTGCTCGAAGAGTGGAGTGCCCCAGCTAGGAGTGATAAGAAGTCCAAGGTGAGACGTAACTTCAAAATCGTTTACGAAGACGATGACATCCTAGTTGCCGATAAGCCATTTGGGCTATTGACCCACGGCGACCGAAGTGAGAAGAAAAATCACTTGGCGAACCAAGTCAAGGATTACCTCATAGAGACGGGTGCTTACAATCCTAGGGAGAAGGTATTTACACCAGCTCCTGCAAACCGCCTTGACCGCAACACAACAGGTGCGGTGCTGTTCGGCAAGAATAGCGCTTCGCTTAAGGCTCTCGGTGAGATGATTCGCGAGGATAAGGTTGACAAGTTCTATATGACCATAGTGTATGGGCATCTCGATGAAGAAATCGACCTCAAAGGTAGGCTTATCAAGGATCAGAACACCAATACCGTAAAGATTCTGGATATAGGGAGCAGCAGAGGCCGCGAGATAGAGACTATCGCAAGACCTGTGCGCAAGATTGGAGATTTTACGCTGGTTGAGATCAGGCTCGTGACGGGAAGGACTCACCAGATTAGAGCGCATATGGCGTCGGTCGGACATCCCGTAATAGGGGACGTCAAGTACGCTAGAGGAAGAACCGCCGATGTGAACCGAAGGCTGAAGCAGAGATTCGGTCTCAGTACACAGCTGCTGCACAGCTGCCGGATAACCTTCAAGGAGGGCGTAGTCCCGCTGAAAAGACTCACAGGGCAGTCGATAAAAGTGGATTTACCAGAGGAATTTGAGAGAATAATAAGCGGACTAGAGCTGGTGGCGAGAAGGAAGGGCGATAACAATGAGTGATTTTGTAAAGAGTTTAATCAAGGATATCATCATAGCGGCTATACTCGCGGCAGTAGTTATATTGTTCGTAAGACCGACAATAGTGAAGCAGACCTCGATGCAGGATACACTTAATCCAAATGATTACATAATCATGTATAGGAGGGCCTACTCAGGTGACAAGGAGCCAAAGCGCGGTGACATCGTCATCTTTAAGTCTAAACTGCAGGATGAGAATGGCAAGGATAAGCTCCTTATTAAGCGTGTAATCGCTCTCCCTGGCGATAAGATAACTATCAATGATGGTAAGGTCTATATAAATGATAAGGAATACGATGAAAGTTACCTAAAGGACGGCTATACAACAGGTTCTGTGAACAATTTCAAGGTGCCAAAAGGCGAGTATTTCGTAATGGGAGACAACAGGGTAGTCAGCATAGATAGCAGATATAGCGAGGTTGGCTGCGTCAAGAAGGATGCGATTAAGGGACGGGCAGTTTTGAGGCTGTTCCCATTTACCAAGATAAAGAAACTATAATAAAAAATATAAGAGGAAGGCATGGCAAGAAGCAGGAAGGTAGTAGCTAGTAATAAAAAGGCAAGGCATGATTACTTTGTCGAGGAGACCTACGAGGCAGGCATCGCGCTCACAGGAACCGAGATTAAGTCTGTTCGTGCTGGGCGTGTTAGCATCAAGGAGAGCTATGCGCATATTTATAACGGCGAAATCACCATCCTGGGCATGCACATCTCACCGTATGAGCAGGGTAACCGCTTCAACGTAGAGCCGCTTCGCGAACGCAAGTTGCTGATGCATAAGCGGGAGATTTTCAAGCTGGCAGGCCAGATTAAGACAGACGGTCTAACACTCATTCCTCTTAATGTCTATATAAATGAAGCCGGTTACTGCAAAGTAGAGATCGGTCTCTGCCGAGGCAAGAAGAATTACGACAAGCGTGAGTCTATCGCCAAGAAGGAGGCTAATCGCAAGATGGATAGGGCTATCAAGGATAGCCTTCGCAAGTAGTAGGATTATGGTTAGCTAATGAGGGTAGCAAATCGCTGACCAATCAGCGATAATACTGGTTGGGCATTTAGGCGCTAGGCGACTAGCTAGACGATAGCTAGCTGTCGAGATGCTAGCTGTTAGCTTAAAAGCTATCGAGATTTTCCTCTTCTAACCTAAATTCAGATAAATACAATACAAATACCATACTTGGAATCTGTATAAGCTATGGGGGCGTCAGGTTTCGACAGGAGTGTGGAAAAAGGATAAGCGAGCCGTGGAGCCGAGCCACGTAAAAAGCGGCGGTTAAATTCAAACGCTAAACAGAATAACAATTTCGCACTAGCTGCTTAGTTCAGCACCGCGCGTCAACCGATATTCACCTGCAGGTAACGGATCTGGCGTCGATTATGCAGGAAAACCTTGCGTGAGCTCTCGGTAGCGCAAGGGAACAACGGGATAGTGATTGTGTAGTCTGCTGACGTGACGCCACATGAGCGAATTCTAAAGTATCAGCTGCGCTCGGAGAAAGTCCTTCGGAAATGCTCTTGGACGTGGGTTCAAATCCCACCGCCTCCACCAAATTTGATGTTCGAAGAAAAAACCATGAATCTTACTGGGGATGGAGATGAGAAATGAAAAGTGTAGCATGGCTGTTTCCGGTTATTTTTATGCTTCATGAAATGGAGGAAATAATAGGATTAAGGATATGGCTAGATAAAAATACAGATATTATCAATAAATACAATAAATTTTCAGCTGTATATAAAAATTATAGTAACGAGGGATTTTCGACAGCTGTTCTAGAAGAATACTTACTATGCATAATTATAACTATTGCTAGTATATATTTCCGCACATATATTGTTTGGCTCGGAGCATTTATTGCCTTTTCTTTGCATTTGTTTTTTCATATAATTCAAAGTATTATCATAAAAAGATATATTCCTGCATTATCAACAAGTATAATTCTTTTACCGATAAGTGCAGTTTTGATAAATAAAGTAATTTATAATGCTAAATATTCAATATTTAGCATAACAATTTCATCTACATTTTGTCTCATCTTAATGATACTAAATTTAAAATTCGTTCATAAACTAATGGACAAGGTAACTGAGATTATTAAAATTTGCAAGTGAAGCGCCAGCATTGGCGCTTTTTTCATATTACTACTCATAAACTGTGGCTATTATATAGCTTGCACTTTTTTTACATTCAATAGAATACTTAATTTCAAAGATACAGAAACGGATGTCATTTTTGGTATCAATTGCATTATCTAGAAATAGCAATATTTGATTTCACATGCTGGTAAAAAAATATTGCAATTCACTAATCAAAATAGTAAAATGGCTCTCCTGCTTAAAAATAGATATGGATATACTGAAAAGTTATAAATGTATAATATCGAGAGTATCGGAGAATTATTATGATCGTACGAGAGATGACAAGAGATGAAATAGATTTTTTAGGAGAATATAAGAATGAGTGGCCTATTCTTGCATTGAAGCAGGTTAAAGATATTGATGTGAATAATTATCTGATTGCTGTATATGATTTGATTATACAATATGGGATTAATAGTGAGTTAAGGACGTATAATGATATAGGTAAGTATGCACAGAAGATATTTAATGCTATCAATGATGAAAAAAGGTGCTTTGATAACGAAATAGAAAATAACGAAAACGAATGGCTTTATGTAGCAAGCGATGACGTTTTGAAAGTTTCATTTAATGTAAGGGCATTTTTAAGACCATATATTAAAGATTGGCCAATTTTTGAACTCGAAGAGTTACGTCATGATGATGTAGATGAATATCTTTTGTCGCTTTATGATGCTATTATTTGTTACGGATTTGATAAAAGAATGGAGTTTTATAATGAGACTGGAGAATCGCTACAGCTTATGTGTGATCAGGTGCTTGAGTGGGTAGAAGCACAATAAAAGCGTCATCTGGCGTTTTTTTACTGTTTATTCCCCAACCGAAACCGCAGTATATGTCAAGTACTTTTTACTACCTATTGAATACTTGATTTCAAATATGCAGAACCATATATCATATTCTTCATTAGCAACATCCCCATTACTATCATTATTATCATTTGTGCTATTGCTCTTTGAGTCGCTGAACACTAGCTTATCCGCTGGGATAAATTCTGACAGATACATGCTCAGTTCGTCAGTCTTATAGTCGTAATTGTAGAGCACCCCGATATCTTGTCTCTTTTTTGGATTTACTGGCATACCTGCTGCTGTGTAGAGAGTTATGCTGTCAATCTCAGGTGTTTTCGCCTTAGACTTCTTATCTTGAAAATGTATCTTGATATATGAAGTGTCCTTACTCTTGAGGGAAACATTAGGAGTATCGCCTTCGACTTTGCCGCAGGTTGAACTTATAATCTTCATCTGCTTTGATTTTGATAGCTTCGAAAATTTATCCAATTCATAAGTCTTGACGATAGCTGATCTAGAATTATCTGCTGTTTCCACTAGAACTTTAATATCTTTATTGTTTACTACGCGGTCCTTATCTGCTGTTGGCTTGGATGCAATCTGCAAGATGGCAAATATAAGAAGTAAAATTCCAACAAATATGAATGTAAAGCTAAGTGGCTTACGATAACGACGTTTAGTGTTTGATGACATAGAGCCGCCTCTGTTTCAATAATTTGTGTAAATGCTTCCTAAGCTTATACTATCATTTAAAAAATTTAAAAAAAGCAATTTAATAGGAAAATACAAAGTGGTACACTTAACCGTCTATCAATATCAATATTGATATTTTGGATAACACTAATGTTCTAGTCCCCGCACATTGACGGCGCGTCGGAATACCCGTATAGTTAAGAAACAGGCTATACGGTTTTTGTTTTTTAAGGAGTAATATGCTTAAATCCACTATCAAGCACAAAAATGTCGAATTTACCGAGCTATTTTATGACCTAGTGTTCGTATATGCTATCTCGAAGACGACTGAGCTGATTCATCATCTACACGATGGTGTTGTGGGTGGGGAGGCATTCTTCGCCTTCATTATGACGACCTTCGTGCTAGTTGATGCGTGGATGCTTCAGACGGTGTTCACGAATCAGTATGGAAAAAATTCATTTCTTAACCTGTCGATAATGTTCGTCAAGATGATGATCCTACTGGTGTTTGCGGGCATGATTGTCGACGACTGGCATGACCACTTTGACCACCTGTGCTGGACCATAGCATCGCTGTCGTTCGTGCTATTCGTGCAGTACTTTGCGCAGTATTATAGTCATGGGCCTACAAAAGCAGAGCGCATTTCAATCCGTGGCTTCCTCGGGGTGACGGGGGTAAGAGTGTTCGGTATGCTTGCTGCGAGCCACTTCCCAATAGCGATAGGCATTTACATATATCTCGCGACGATTATCGTGACGTTCCTTATGCCGATTTATTTTAGAAGGAGGTTTGAGCGTATCGATATAAATTTCGTGCACCTCGTTGAGAGAATCTCGCTGCTTACAATTATAAATCTAGGTGAGATGATCATGGGAATCGCCCCTTTTTTCACGCTCAAGACCTTTACGCTTAGTTCAGTACTGTACTTCATGATAGTCGCATGCCTATTCATGTATTATTTCAGCGTGCTCAATCACGGCATCGACGAACACGCAGATACGAATGGAATGTTCCTCATGTACAGCCATTACCCAATTTATATCGGGCTGATTATGATTACCGTATCGATGAGTTTTATAAGTCGCAACGATGCGAACGTGCATTTTGTCACACTTTTCATGTATGCAGGGATCTTCATGTTCCAGTGGGCGGTTATTGCAAATAATATGTACAGCAAGCCACACCTTAGCTTTGATGCGAAGTACTATGCTGTTCAGCTGTGGATATTCATATTTGGTAGTGTTGCGAGCTATAATCTTGCACATAATGACGCGGCAGTTCTCCATATAACGACGGCGGCAATCGCAGCAATTACGGTTCATTCGATCGGGTTCTTTTATATGAGGAATTTGAAAGAGCGAAGGCGTTTAAAGAAACTATAAAGAGATAGAATGAACAGGACGGAGAGAAAGTACCTGAAAAAACAAAATATAAAGCGGAGAAATCCGTATTAAAATGATATAATAACGCTCAAATGAATGGTTGAAACCAAGCGCAGTATGATTATAAGGAGACTAGTATGAGAAAGCTTGTAAAGGGTAACGTAAGCTGGTTAGGATACATGGACTGGGAACTCGAGATGTTCCATGGAGATGAGTATTCGATCTTGAATGGGTCTAGCCAAAATGCATTTTTGATTGAGGAAGAGAAAACGATTCTGGTGGATACCGTGTGGCTTCCGCACAGAGATGAGTTTATAGATAACTTGAAGGCTGAAGGGGTGCTCGATAAGATTGATGCAATCATCGTAAACCATGGTGAGCAGGACCATTCGGGC
The DNA here is from genome assembly GCF_030644205.1 of Mogibacterium neglectum. Classification (NCBI taxonomy): domain Bacteria; kingdom Bacillati; phylum Bacillota; class Clostridia; order Peptostreptococcales; family Anaerovoracaceae; genus Mogibacterium; species Mogibacterium neglectum. Next base: position 1,419,038 of record NZ_CP128647.1, on the reverse strand, counting down.
TCGCTGCCGGCGCTACTCAAGGAGATTCCGGGTACACCTCTTTACTGCACAGCGGCATGCGTGAAGAGTCTCGAAGGACAGTATGGCAAGCAGGGCTGGAACTTCAACGTTGTAAAGACTGGTGACAGCTTAGACATCGGAAACGACAAGCAGCTCGTATTTGTGGAGATGAAGATGCTGCACTGGCCAGACTCGATGGCTACATACATGACTGGTGACAATATCCTGTTTTCTATGGATGCGTTCGGTCAGCACTTTGCAGTTGAGGAGATGTTCAACGACCTCGCGGATCAGGCGCTGCTCGATAAGGAAGCGATGAAGTACTTTGCAAATATCCTCAATCCTTTCGCGCCATTTGTAACCAAGAAGCTTGCGGAAATCGCTGAATTGAACTTGCCAATAGATATAATTGCTCCGTCACATGGTGTAGTATGGCGTGATAATCCTGGTCAGATTGTTGAGAAATACGCTGCTTGGGCAGATGCTTATCAGGAGAATCAGATTACTGTTGCATACGACACGATGTGGGAGGGAACGACTAAGCTGGCGCATGCAATCGCTGATGAGATTCACAAGCAGTCATCGGATACTGTTGTAAAAGTCTATAATATCGCAAAAGCTGATAAGAATGAAATCATGACCGAGGTATTCAAATCCAAGGCCATTGTTGTTGGTTCGCCGACTTGCGTGAACGATGTTTTGACAAGCGTTGCAGGATGGTTATCGTTCCTCAAGACACTCAAGTTCAAGAACAAGAAGGCTGCTGCATTCGGCTGTTACGGCTGGAGCGGTGAGTCGGTTAAGATTCTACAGACTAAGCTCGCTGAGGCTGGTTTTGAAGTTATGGAAGGAAATGTACGTTCCTGCTGGAATCCAGATGAAGAGGACTTCGCAAAGATTCCGGATATGGTTGCGGAGCTTGTTAAATAGGTTTGTAGCACATATAGATATCTAAATATGGGATTTAGGGGACTATAGAATAGAGTTAAAACCCGCGCTACTGGTGGTTAAGTGGTGCGGGTTTTCTATATTTACAGCTATGCGATGCCATGATACACTCAAGATAACACCTAAGTTAAAACCCAAGATAATTAAGTCAAAGTGAACACCCAGATGTACAAACCACCATATAACATAACGGAATCAATGCTCAAGTTAATAAGTGATATCTCTGAGAAAGTCGGTAAGATACAAGGCTACCACACCTTGAGCACCCACCCGAATCTACGGAGAAGTAACAGGATAAGGTCTATTCATTCGTCGCTTGCGATCGAAGCAAACTCACTATCTCTTGCTGAGGTCAGAGACGTAATTGATGGCAGAACTGTCATCGGTAACAGGGACGAGATTAAGGAAGTTCAAAATGCTTATCGTGCATACGAAGACATTCAAGAAATCAAGCCATTTAATATGGAAGATTTAAAGCGTATGCATGGAGTAATGACCGACGGAATTGTGCCGGAATGCGGTAAATTCAGAAGTAGTGAAGAAGGTGCTTTAGACGGGGATAGATGCATATTCATGGCTCCGCCAGCGAAGCTCGTAACTGGACAGATGAACGATTTATTTGAATGGATGAACCGAGAGAAAGGAAACGTTCACCCACTGATTATGTCATCTGTATTTCATTATGAGTTTGTATTCATTCATCCTTTTGCAGATGGAAATGGTAGGATGGCCAGGCTATGGCAGACTGCACTTTTATATGGCTGGCGTGAACTTTTTCAGTATGTGCCATTTGAGAGTCAGATTAGAAACTGCCAAAGCGAGTATTATGAAGTGATTGCTAGATGCCATAAGAATGGCGATTCTGATGAATTCATAATGTTCATACTGAAGCGACTAGATGCTGCGCTCGGGGAAGTTTTGAGTAAACCCACTGCAATGTATGAAAATACCACTGCTCAGGTAGAGCGACTGATGGAAACTATGGAATTTGATATACCTTATACAGCCGTACAGCTCATGGGAGCACTTGGGCTAAAGTCGAGAAAGTCTTTTAGAGAAAATTACTTGCAGCCTGCGATAGAGGACGAGATTATAGAGATGACAATTCCAGGCAAGGTGACTAGTCGAAATCAGCGGTATGTAATGAAGAAGAAATAATGCTACTATGATATACTGCTTGTAATGGATTCAAATATAGATAAATCGCGCTAGTGTAAGGTGAAGGATACGTAGAACCAAATGCTAGCGAGAAACACGGATATATAGAGGGAGAATTCGATGACAGATTATAACAAGGAACTCATATCATTTCTAGATAAGTCACCGACGGCTTTTCATGCGGTAGCTAATATTAAGGCGAGGCTTGAAGAGGAAGGTTACACTGAGCTTGCAGAGTCTGCAAAATGGGAGCTTTCAGAAGGCGGAAAGTACTTCGTGGTTAGAAACGCTTCGAGCATAATTGCGTTTAGGACTCCAAGCTTTGATTTTACTGGCTTTATGATCAGTGCTGCTCATTCAGATTCACCAGCATTCAAGGTTAAGGAAAATCCTGAAATCGTTGAAAACGGATATGTAAAGCTCAATGTCGAAGGTTACGGCGGTATGCTCATGGCTCCGTGGCTCGATAGACCGCTGAGTGTTGCTGGCAGGATAATTGTAAAAAATGGTAATAAATACGAGGTTAGGCTCGTTAATGTGGATAAGGACTTGCTGCTTATTCCAAATGTCGCAATTCATATGAACCGTGATGCTAACAAAAACCAGACGTGGAACGCACAGGTTGACATGCTCCCTGTTCTCGGCTCGGTAGATGAGGCAAAGGGTTCATTTATGAGAATTATAGCTGAGGCTGCTGGCGTATCAGAGTCAGATATACTCTCGCATGACCTATTTCTATACGTTCGAGATAAGGGCAAGGTGTGGGGTGGTAGAGGCGAGTACATCTCAGCGCCACACCTAGATGATTTACAGTGCGTGTACGGATGCCTCGAGGGCTTCATCGCAGCGAAGAATTCACACAGCGTACCAGTGCTAGCGGTTTTCGACAATGAAGAGACTGGTTCTCTCACCAAGCAGGGCGCAGATTCCACTTTCCTAGAGGAGGTGCTGAAACGCATCTCACTCGCTTCAGGCGAGGATGAAGAAGGATACTATAGGGCGGTTTTTTCAAGCTTCATGGTGAGTGCGGATAATGCACATGCAGTGCATCCAAATCATCCTGAGAAGGCGGATCCTATAAATAGACCTATGGTAAATAAAGGCATAGTAATCAAGTTCAACGCTGCACAGCACTACACGACAGACGCCGTGAGCTGTGCGGTTTTCCGTGACATCTGTGAGTCGAATGATATACCAGTTCAGGTATTTACAAATAGATCAGACACAAGAGGCGGCAGCACATTGGGAAACGTATCGAATGCCCACGTATCGCTGAACACCGTCGATATTGGGCTGGCACAGCTAGCGATGCATTCGTGCTACGAAACTGTAGGCGCAAGGGATACGAAGAACCTTGTAGATGTGATGACAGTATTTTACTCGAAGACTTTTAGAGTAGATAAGGCTGGCTCATTTGAACTGGTGGATTAAGAGGAGGGCTCATGGCTAAGAAAAAGAGAAAGACGTTACCTAGCGACTTTTACGAGATACTGCGTAGAGGTGATATCGAGGAGATAAAAGCGGTATTCGACAAATGCGAGATTACAGCTTATGCAGGTCGCTGTGACCTCAACACTGCTTTGCATCACTATGGAATCCCATCTGAAATCATACCTTGGCTTGTAGAGGAGGGACTCGATGTCAATACACTGAACTCTTACGGACGTACTCCACTTAATTTCCACGCTAGAAATAACGCGAAGGTGTTTAAGGTGCTGTTTGAATTAGGCGGTGACGTTGCTACGCCAGATAATTATGGAAACACACCTCTTCATAGCGCTGCATCTGGATACGTACCAGATAATGTAAAGCTGCTCGTCGAGCAAGGAGTTGACCTAAACGCTAGGAACAGTATATGGAAGCGCACGCCTCTCGAGGAGGCGCTTGTATCATGCCGAGGAATAGATATAGGGAAATGCGCGAAAGTTGCTGAAATTCTCGTAGATGCAGGAGCTGAGGTGACGCCTGCGGTCAAGGAATATGTGAGAAAAATCGGTGAGGATGTCGAATTCCATAGAGGAAGCTCCCACCCAGACTATGTAGATGAGATAGATACGGGGCTTGCCAAGCTTTATCAGCTATTTGATGTAGAGCCAGTAAAGGCTCGCAAAATCCACGACGGTGTATCCCCGATTGTAGTAGAAGGTAATACTTGGAATGAACAGTTTGCAGAGCTCTGGGAACTCCTGATACCTTCACATGGTGCAGCAGAGACTCTTCAGGGCGAGGTTGTGAGAATTGCTGGCCGCGTTCAGGATGAGATGAATAGAAATGGCGGGTGCAACTGGAACAGAGATTATCGCATGATGCTAGACGATTTCGTAAAGCATGTAGCAACTGGGGTATCACTGCCTGAGGCGGAACTCGAAGAGGTTAAGAGCCTGGCTTCGAGCATAAGTCCTAGAGGGGATTTTAATGAGACTTCACTAGATAGACTGTGTGAGCTTGCGACTAAGTGGGTGCTGCTAAATCCGGAACCGGTCAAGCTCGAGACACCGAGGTATAAGAGGTAGATGTAACTCCTCAAGAAGTGGGGATATAATATTTAATAAAATAATAAATTAAAACGCCGCGCCGCCCACTCGGGCAGCGCGGCATTCTACTATCTAATCTTAATTTGCCTGCTGTTCATTCTTCGATTTGAAGAAGATTATAGTACCAGCCGTTATGATAATCGCATATCCGATGAAGCTATAGATATCTGGAATTTCACCGAACACCATGAATCCTAGCGCAGTTGTGAAGATGATTTGCGAATAATCGTAGATTGAGATTTCCTTTGCAGGGGCATAGCGATATGCACCAGTGATAGTGAACTGCCCTCCTGCAGCGGCAAAGCCTGCGCAGAGAAGCATCAGAATCTGGTATGGGCTCATCGGTGCATGATATTTCAGCACTATCAGCGGTACCATAGATAGGCAGCTGAAGGCTGAGAAGCAGAAGACGATGACCGCCCTCTGTACACCGTTAGAGCCGAGCATGCGCACCATCGTGTATGCGAGACCCGCGCCTATACCGCCGATAAGACCAGCGGCCATACCTAGTGGATTTCCTGAGAAGCCCGGCTTGATTACGAACAGTGCACCTGTCATGGCGAGCATTAAGCAGAAAATCTGGTATTTCTTAGGAACCTCTTTGAGTATGATAATCGAAAAGATAATCGTTGCAAATGGCGAGAGCTTATTGAGCATGCTGGCGTCTGCAACCATTATATGGCTCACTGCATAGAAATTTCCGAGGATCCCGATCGTGCCTGCGGTCACTCGCACGAGCATAGGTATATAGTTTTTGCGTCCGATTTGTATTGGCTGTTTGTCCTTAATCAGTACAATCGCAGCGATGATTGCGGCTATTAGGTTTCTGAAAAAGGCTTTTTCCACAGCCGGTAGGTCACCCGAGAGCTTGACGAAGATTCCCATCAAGGCGAAGAAAAATGCTGAAGATACTATTAATAATATGCCTTTATTCTTATTATGCATTACTTTTTCCATCTTTATTCCCATCCCTATCACTGTTCCTATGTATAACTCTATTCCTGACGTTAACTTTACCTTTACTCTATCTCTTCTTTTCAGTATATTTCAATGCGTGCATAACCGCATACAAAATCGTACGAAACCACCGCTAGACTCGACTACATGTGTACTCGAGAATTGCGCATGATAATGTGGTTGTGCAATTTACACATCTACTATCTTATTGCATGTCATTAAATCAGTCAAATGCGATATATAGCCAACATAAGCAGTTTGTGTTAAAATTTAGATTAATATATTTGCAAAAGGAGAAACAAAATGAGCGAGCACATTACTAGAGAGCAGGCTAATGAACTGCTACATAAATATGTAAAGGGAGAGAACTACATCACGCATTCGTATGCGGTTGAAGCGATAATGAGGGGTCTTGCAAAGAAGCTTGCTCCTGATGAAATAGAGTTTTGGGGTATCTGTGGCTTGCTACACGACCTAGACGAAGAGACGGCTGATTGGCGTACAGACATGTCCACTCACGGACCGGTTTCGGCACAGATTCTAAAGGACGAAGGCTACGACGAGCCAGTTATGGCACAGGCTATTTGCGCGCATAACCCGGAGTCTGGCGTTATTGCGAAATCCACTTTAGAGATTGCACTTCTTGCTGCTGACCCGATGAGCGGATTCTGCAAGGCTGTCGCGCAGATTTACCCAGATAAGAAGATTGCGAGCGTTAAGCACAAGTCGGTAAATAAGAGGTTTAAGGAAACGAGATTTGCAGCAGGAGCGAACAGACAGTACATGGCGGCTATCGAGGAAATAGGCATTAGCTTTGATGAGTTTATAGACATTTCGCTGGAAGCGATGCGTGAGATTGCTGATGAGATTGGACTATAAATGTAAAAGCACTTAGCAGCCCGAAGATGGGAGCTAAGTGCTTATTCTTTTATTTCTGTGTATATATCTGTTTCTATCAACTTTAATATTTAATATATAAAAACTACTTGCGAGGTGCCTTCGGCAGCTCAATTTTTACATTCTTAGGATTTCTCGCCCTTCTATATAGCACGAAGCGGCGTCCGATCGCTGCGACGAATTCAGCGTGAAGAGTTTCGGCAAGTTCGCTACATACATCGGTAGGGTTGAGCAGTGAGCCTTCCTGAATCTGACCTTTTACAAGTTCATTCGCCGTAAGATTTTCGTCGATAGAACGGACGATGTTCTCCGTGAGGTCAGCCTTGCCAATATATACAGTCGGCTCGATCTTCTGAGCGAGCCCCTTTAGATAACTTCTTTGCTTGCCTGTGAGCATGTGTTCTCCTTGATATTTCTGAAATGTAATATAAAATTAATATGTGCACTATATTAACACAACACGGCACATTAATCCATAGAGAGGCGGGAGAAACATGGCAGATGGAAGATGGGTTATGACGGAAAATGAGCTAAATAGCGTGGCTTCCGGTTTTAAAGAGACAGATACCGTGGCTCTGCCAAATGCAGGTAAGCATTTATCGGTAGACGTCCGAGGAGGCTCTAGCGATGCGTGTAACCGCGAGATGGGGTATAATGAGATATGTGCATTTTGCGGATCGGATAAAATGCGCGTGGGATTTGGTAAATACGGCCAAGGCTTTGGCTGCCGCTCGTCCAAGTGCGAGGATTGCGGAGGAGTCACGGACTTCGTGTACAAGGATGAAGTGGGGAAGTTTTTTAGATAGAAGGGAAACGGGTTTCGTTAGGAGACAAGATGAATCGCAAGGAAATTAGAGAGATCAAGAAGAGATTTAGCCCGGATATGAACAATTTTGGGCATATTTATGGTTGCTACGTCAATGCTGCGCGAGAGATTATTACGTACATGGATTCGCCGACGATGCTCATGGAAAATGAAGAGCGCGAGATGTACATGAAGACTCTAAAGAAGGTGCTGTCTGGCGCGCTAGGCAGGAATCTACTAGATGTTGAGTTCTCAACGGCTCAGGTCGAGGATAGCGATGAGCATAGGTTGCTTCAGACGCTGAGGACTTCGCATCTCAGCAACGAGACTATGCGCAAGATTTTATTCCAGAGAATTATCGATAGCGTAGATATGGGGGATACTGGTTACGTTATCTTGCTGGCTGCTGATGCCTATGATGTGCCATATAAGGATAGCGGTAGTGACGAGTGGCCTCTGGAGTCGACGGATCAGTTCGAGTATTTCGTTTGTTGTCTGTGTCCTGTAAAAGACCCGAAGGGTGCACTCAGGTACCTTGCTGAGGAGAAGAACTTCCGCGGCGCATCGACGGGCAGCATACTCGGGGCTCCGGACATGGGCTTCATGTTCCCAACATTCGATGATAGGATGACTAACATATATCAGGCGCTCTACTATACGAGGAGTTCGGCTGACATTCATAGCGATTTTCTCAAGGCGGTGTTCAACCTAGACAAGCTGCCGATGGCGGCAAATACACAGAAGAATGCATTTGACAGTGCACTTGCTGACTCGCTAAAGGATGAATGTGATATCGATATCGTGAAGGCTCTTCATAGCCAGATAGGTGAGAAAATAGATCTCCTTAAGGAAGCAAAATCCGATGAAACTCCAGAGATTCACATCAATGAGCTAGAGGAAATTCTCATGAAGAGCGGAACCTCTGACGAGGCAATCGAGAAGTTCCATGATACGTGTAAGCAGTATTTTGAAGGGGAAGAATTCTTTAACCCTGAGAACCTCATCAACCGCAGGCAGTTTAAGATAGAGACTCCTGAGGTGAATGTCAGTGTGGATCCAGAGCACGTATTTGGAATCAAGACGGAGGTTATCGATGGTCGCAGCTATCTGATGATTCCAATAAGTGAAGGAATTACGGTGAATGGTGTGGATGTTAGCATTCCGGATGGAAGTGAAAGCGATGCAGTAGGAGCAGGAGAGCGAGAAGGGGAAGAAACCGAAGCCTAATAGTGTTAATCTGGCTTCTGCGGTGAATATGCTGAAATATGGAAGCATAGCACCGAACTGATTAAATTGATGCGAATAATAAGAATGAAAACGGAGAGCCTGAACGATGTTCGGCTCTCCGTTTGGTTTGTGTGGATTTCATGTTTAATTGCGTAAAAGCTTTACAGCGAACAGTTAGAGGCATATGATGTAGTAAATTTTAATACAGGTGTATAAAGTGGAGGTGGACTATGAATGCACATGATATTTTAAATAATCCTTTTCTTAATAAAGGAACCGCATTTACTCTAGAGGAGCGTCAGGAGTTTGGGCTTATTGGCCTATTGCCACCTTACGTTCAGACCATCGAGGAACAGGCTGCTGAGACTTATGCGCAGCTTCATACCAAGGCTAATAATCTTGAGAAGAGACTCTTTCTCATGGAAATATTTAATACCAATCGCACACTGTTCTATTATCTTTTCTCACATCATCTAGAAGAGTTCAATCCAATTGTCTATGACCCAACTATTGCCAACACTATCGAGGGATACAGTAACCTCTTTGTAAATCCTCAGTATGCAGGTTACCTCGATATTAATCATCCAGAGCATATTGAGGAAACCCTTAGAAATGCAGCTGGCGGTAGGGATATAAGACTGATTGTAGTGACCGATGCTGAGGAGATTCTCGGAATTGGCGATTGGGGTGCAAATGGTGTGGATATCTCAGTAGGAAAGTTAATGGTGTACACTGGCGCGGCAGGAATTGATCCAGCTACGGTTCTACCACTAGTTATCGATGCAGGAACTAATCGTGAGTCACTGCGCAATAGCCCTAACTATCTTGGAAATCGCCATGAGAGAATACGTGGTGACCGCTACTATGACTTCATCGATAAGTTTGTCAATGTGGCAGAGAAGCTATTCCCTAAGCTGTATCTACACTGGGAGGACTTCGGGCGTTCAAATGCCGCAAATATTCTCGAGAAATATCGTAAGGATATTCCTACCTTTAACGATGATATACAGGGAACGGGTATAGTAACGCTTGGCGGAATCTTCGGATCGCTTGCGGTTACAGGTGAGAAACTCACCGACCAGGTATACCTATGCTTTGGTGGTGGAACTGCCGGTGCAGGGATTGCCTCACGTGTACTCCGCGAGATGGTAACTATGGGGCTTTCAGAAGAAGATGCTTACAAGAGGTTCTTTATGGTGGATAAGCAGGGACTTCTCTTCGATGATTTGGATGATTTGACTCCTGAGCAGAGGCCTTTTGCTAAGAAACGTTCGGATTATCCTAACGCAGATAAGCTGACAGACTTACTTGAGGTTGTGAAGACAGTAAAGCCAACAATACTTGTTGGAACATCAACAGTACCAAATACTTTTACGAAGGAAGTTGTTGAGGCTATGTGCGAGAATACTGAACGCCCAATGATTTTCCCTCTATCAAATCCAACGAAACTTGCAGAGGCCACTGCGGAAGATTTAATTGCTTGGTCTGATGGAAAGGCTTTCGTAGCAACTGGAATCCCAGCAGGTACAGTTTCGTATAATGGTGTTGATTATGTGATTGGACAGGCTAATAATGCGCTAATATATCCAGGTCTAGGGATTGGAATGCTCGCATCGGAGGCAAGCCTACTGACAGATGAGATGATTGGGGCTGCAGCTCACTCACTGAGTGGAATCATTGATATGAGCAAGCAGGGAGCACCTGTGCTACCTCCTTTCAAGTACGTAGCGGATGTATCCATTAGAGTTGCAGAAGCAGTTGCTAAGACTGCCCAGAAGCAGGGACTTGCGCGTGCTGAAGAAACGGATATGGTCAAGGCTGTTCAGAATATGAAATGGTATCCAGAGTATTAAAATTAGAGATTAAAATATCCCCGTGAAGGCCGGATTATGTCCGGCTTTCACGGAATATAAAAGGGTTTAGGCTCTAGAAAGGAGCGATATGGAGATATTAATCACCTCTATACAGAGTATTATTCCAATTATTGCGATAATAGCCTTAGGATACTTTCTACAGAATCACGGATGGTTTGGAGAGAACTTTGGGTCTAATCTATCGCGTTTAATAATGAATATTGCATTACCTGCATCTATTTTCGTATCAGTGATGAAGTATCTAACCTTCGATAAACTTGTTAGTCTATCTGAGGGACTCGTCTATACATTTGCTGCATTTGGACTAGGATATGTTGCAGCCTTTATTGCAGTTAAAGCATTTCATGTAAGGCCGGGACGCAGGGGCACGATGATAAATACCTTTGTAAATGCCAACACCATTTTCATAGGTTTGCCTCTCAATATAGCGTTATTTGGGAACAAGGCTTTGCCATATTTCCTCATATACTACATCACTAATACCGTTTCAACCTGGACTCTAGGAGTTTACCTGATGTCTAGCGATAGCAAATCGGGTAAGCATAAGAGCGCAGAAAAGTTCGACTGGAAGAAGCTGCTTCCAGCGCCGCTCGTAGGATTTTTAGTGGCGTTAATATTCCTCGTTTTGAGGATTCCAGTACCAGCATTCGCTACTAGCACACTGACATATGTAGGAAATATCGTGACACCTCTGTCACTGATCTACATCGGCATTGTTCTTGCAAAGGCTGGGCTTAATACGATTACCCTTGACAAGGATACAGTTGTAACCCTAGTTGGACGCTTTATTTTGGGACCAATAGTTATGGTTGCAATTCTAATGATCACAGCTAAGAATATGCCAGTTGATGAATTTAGGACGTTCGTTATACAGGCGGCTGCACCTGCTCTAGCGGTGCTGCCAATCCTCGCAAGCCATGGAGATGGTGATGTCGAGTTCTCGACTAATGTAGTAACACTAAGTACGATTCTATTCGTCATAGTAGTACCGATTGTTGATACACTGCTCGGATTTATGTAGGACGATGGAAATTATTGAGAGAAAATCGAACTACAGAAACAGGATGAATAATAAGTGATAAAAAATGGTATAGTAAAATGTACCGACCTCCTAATCGTTAGATTCTGGTCTAACTGGGGGTCGGTACATTTGTGATTTACTATAGCCATTTTTCTTTATGCACGTTACTTGCCGTCTTTATACACTTTTGCATTTTCGAGCACTACGTACGTAGCATTCTTGTCATCAGGCAGTGTCTTGAGAGTGAATTTACCAGAGATGACAAATTTCTTATCCTCCGCTGGCAGTTTCGATGCTTCACCTTTCTTGAGCTTAAATAGCAGGCCCTGCTGACAGCATTCTGTCGCATCTGGGATTAGACAATATGTGGATCGTTCTCCGGTGCTAGGGTCAACGCTAACGACATAATAGCCTTTTACCTTGACTGTCTTGCCGACGTACTTCTTAGGACTTGTCATCATGTTGGATACCTCAGAATAGATTGCCGTTGTACTCATGGTACTGAGATCAAGGTCAACATGACCATCCGTCTTTGCCTTATTGTGAGCTACGATATGGAGTGTAACCCCGATACATACTGATACAAAAGCCAGTAGCGTGATTATTATTATAATTAGTTTAGTCCTTTTATTGTTAGTCATTTTATCATCTTTGCATTCTGTAAAATTATCCTCTGGCAGTCACTTTGCCGAGGAGTATAAATATAAGATACATAATTGCATCCACCGTTACAATCGTTGCTCCTACTGGAGTTCCGCCTAGGATTGATATAAACATCCCAGTCAAGGCTGCAACTATTGACAGGATTATAGAGCAGATGGTTACCGCTCTGAAGCTTCCAAATACGCACATCGCCGATAGAGCAGGAAAGATTATGAGTGCGGATATCAAAAGTGAGCCTACCAGGTTCATTCCCAATACTATTATAACAGCAATGATGATTGCGATGATTAAATTATATGTTTCTGTCTTGGTGCCTGTCGCTTTCGCATATTCTTCATCAAAAGTTACCGCAAAAAGTCTGTTGTATAGGAATACGAAGGCAATTATGACCACTGCTGAGGTGACGAGGCATATAATTACGTCCTCTGTCGTCAGCGTCAATATCGATGTGGAGCCAAATAATGTCGTGCATACGTCACCGGATACGTTTGCAGATGAAGAGAATACGTTCATCATCAGATATCCGAAGGCAAGTGACACGACGGACAATATCGCCAGCTTAGCATCACCCATGACCTTGCTATTCTGACCACCACGGAGCAACAGTATGGCTGCTATTATGGTTACTGGCATGGTAATATACAGATTGCTCGATACGTGTAAAATTGTGCCGACTGTCATGGCGCCAAAGGCAACGTGTGATAGCCCATCTCCGATAAATGAAAACCTCTTAAGAACAAGTGTTACTCCGACCATAGCTGCACAGAGGGCTATTGATACACCGACGATTAATGCATATAGGACGAAGGAGTGAGAAAAATACATGTGTAATTGTTCTGAAATATTAGACATCTAGAATCGCCCTCCTCTCTGCTTCTGAAGCTAAGTGAGGCGTATCGCTCATTATAAGAAGCTTATTAGCTGCAGCTAGCGCTTTGCTGATATCGTGCGATATGGTTATGATTGTGGTTCCGCTCTGATTCAGTCTATCTAGCAGGTAGTACAGATGGGCAGCGGCCACCGGGTCGAGCCCGGTGATCGGCTCGTCCAGAACCAGCACTTTCTTGGAGCCGGCTATGGCGCGTGCGAGGAGCACGCGCTGCCGCTGCCCACCAGAAAGTTCGCGAAAGCTCTCGTTCTTAATATCCTCGAGGTCAAGCTCTCGGATAGCATCAGCGGCAAGCTTTCGCTCCTTATTCCCATAAAAAGGCCTGAATCCAAGTCTATCCAGGCATCCAGATAGTACGACTTCCCATACGGAAGCCGGGAAATCTTTCTGCATCTCACGCTGCTGCGGCAGGTAGCCGATATCACTCTTATCGACATCGCCACGCAATAATACCTTGCCGTTAATCGACGGAATCAAACCCACCAAGGTCTTAATCAAGGTCGATTTTCCGGCACCGTTTTCTCCTACAATACAAATATAATCTCCGTTATTAATCTCCAAATCGAATCCATTACAGAGGGGCTTGCCTGAATATCCGACAGCAAGCCCCTCGCAAATGATACTAAATGAAGAGTCCCTAGTCTCTCTTACCATTTTGTTTAATTTATTCTCCTATTAATTACCTAATTATTTAGAACCTCCTGCAAGACTTTGAGGTTATTCTCCATTGTCTTGAGGTAAGTCTTTTTCTTGAGGTCACCCTTCTTCATAGACTGCAGCGAATCAAGAGTCTTTATATCTCTCTTAGTTCCGTCAGCATTCTTAATTACTGACTTAGCAATCTTGTGATCAGAGTTCTCAATAGTTAAAACATGCTTTATCTTAAGCTGGTTGAGCTTGTTGGATAGGAAACTAATTGTCTCAAAGCTAGCCTCAGATTCAGCAGAGCAGCCGACAAATGCAGCATAGTAGTTCAAACCATAGTCATCTACCATGTAACGGAATGGGAAACGGTCTCCGAATATTAGAGTCTTAACCTTAGCATTTTTAACAGCCTCAGCATATTTATTATCTAGTTTCTGGAGCTTTTTTGTATAAGCATCTAAGTTCTTCTTATAAGTATCTGCATGCTTCTTATCTTTTTTAGCAATTGCCTGCTCAATAGGCTGGCAGAGCTTAATTGCATTCTTGAGAGATAGCCATACATGCTCATCATACTCGACTTCCTCAGCATTCTCATGATGATGACCATCACCTTCGTCTTTATCCTCCTTCTCAGGCTGCATACCTTCCTTAACTTCCTCGGCCTTCTTGCTGTCCTTCATCTCATCCATGAGGTTGATTGCAACGAGATCCTTGTTCTTTTTCTTCTTGAGAACATCAGAAACCCACTCGTCAGACTCACCGCCAACGTAGACGAAAATATCGGCATTTGATATATCCTTTATGTCCTGAGCGGAAGGCTGGAAACTGTGCAAATCAGTACCATTCTTCTGAAGTAACTTCAAATCAACGTCCTTGACTCTGTCACCGAGAATCTCTCTAACCCAGTCGTACTCAGGAAATGTAGTTACGACAATCTTGAGCTTCTTGGAGCTCGATTCCTTGCTGCCACAGCTAGCAAGTGTACCAAGTGAAAGGATTGCAATCATCATAATTGCAAATATTTTAATAAGCTTGTTACGTTTCATAAAAACCTCCATGCTATGTAACGTGAAAAATACAGATTTTTCAAAAATAATATCGGTTATTGTAATTATCCGAGCACCGCGATTCTTCTATGAATCGAATCGGTGACGATATAAAAATGGGGAGATAACCGAAATTAAAAATCATTTTCAGTTTACCACTGGCGATTTATCATGTCAATGTAGAAAGAAAGTTTCACAAAGCTATTAAAAATTTTTTAACACCTTTATGTCAGTGGAGTTCAACAAAAATCATAAAGATTTAGCGGAAAAATAAAAGAACGTATGTTTGATTTTTGTTTGTGCATCCACTATAATTGGGACAAGCAAAAAAGTCAAGCTAAGTATTTGTCATCAGCAGGGATCGAAGATGAATAAGAGAGCATCAATCAATATATTTAATAATTGGGAGGAACTGGAGGGGAACAGAACTTACCTGTGTATCGATCTGAAGTCTTATTATGCATCTGTCGAATGCATAGCGAGGGAGCTTAATCCGCTCGAGGCTAGACTTCTCGTCGCAGACGAATCTAGGTCTGACAATACAATCTGTTTGGCGGTTTCACCTGCTCTAAAGGTTATTGGTGTTCCAGGTAGACCTAGATTATTTGAGGCGAAGCAAGCGATAAGAAGAGCTGAGATAGAGTGTGGTCATGAAATTGAATACATCATAGCACCACCACGGATGGCCGAGTACGTGCGCATATCATCAGAAATTTACTCCATATATATGAAATTTGTTTCTTCGGAGGATATTCATGTATATAGCATAGATTAATGCTTTCTGGATATAACGCATTACCTTCACATGTATGAGGAGGCGGCGATTCGCCACAAGGTTTCTGCAGCTCATGAGATGGCGATGACTATAATCAAAGCTGTGCTAGTAGAGACAGGAATAGTTTCAACTGCGGGAATTGGAACTAATATGTATTTGGCTAAGGTTGGTATGGATATAGTTGCCAAGAAGAACAAAGCTGATGAGGATGGTGTAAGGATTGCAGAGCTCAACGAGACATCTTACAAGTATCTCCTTTGGAACCATAAGCCACTAACTGACTTTTGGCAGATTGGACGTGGTAAAGCCCATAGGCTTGCTAAAATCGGAGCTTATACGATGGGAGATATAGCGCGCATATCGATTTATGAGGAGGAATATTTGTATAAAGTGTTTGGTGTAGATGCGGAGATTTTGATAGATCATGCATGGGGGAAGGAGCCATGCACTATGGCGGATATTAAGTCATATAAACCGTCGGCTCACTCGCTCTCTACTGGGCAGGTTCTGCCTCGTGCTTATGCCCATGAAGAAGGTCGCAATATATTTATCGAGATGGCTGATAAGCTATCCATGGACATGGTACGGAAGAAACTCAAGGCGTCGCATTTTTCTTTTTTTATCAGCTTCGATGGACAGAGCCTTGAAAACGGAGAGTATAATGGCTCGGTTGTGGTTGATTTTTATGGAAGAATGATGCCCAAGACTGTTTCTGGTAATGCTAGGCTCCGAATTGCTACGAATTGCACTGCGGAGATTTTAGGAAGTTTGAAGAAAGCTTTTGATCGCCTGATAGACCCGACACTTTACATAAGGCGCATAACCATAGCCGCCAACGATATCAAGGTAGTAGATGAAGATGAGCAGATTGATATATTTTCACTAGACTCTTGCGGTATAGATGACTCTAAAGAATGTGAATTGCAGGAGGTTATGCTAGCAATACGAGAGAAATACGGTAGCAATGCCTTGATAAAAGGCATGAATCTCGAAGAGGGAAGTACATATATAGAGAGGAACAATCAGATAGGGGGTCATAGAGCATAGATGGGTGTATACGATGAAAGAATTATTCGGACAACAAAATTCGAGTATGCCGATATTATCAATAGAGTGAGGCCAATTCATAAGACTGATGGATTTTCGTACAAGTATCCGCGTATGAGCACTGAGAAGCGAGCTAAGATATTCGCACCTTTTGCTGCCCTGTCTGGTTACGATGAAGCTTTAGCAGATAAGGAAATAATCTACGAGAACAAAAGGGCGCTTACTGATGATGAGTATTTTGATCTAGACTGCAAAATCGCAACCATATACGAGAAATGCAGCAACAGCATATTAGCTAGAGAGAATGGTGTTGAGGTCAGAATACTTTACTTCGAACCCCTCGCTGATGATGAATTGCACGGCAGATATATAGAAGTCAGCGGGCTAGTTACAAAGATTAGACCAGACAAAGAGACTATCACAATTCTTGATAAAGAAATTCCTTTGGGGTCAATATACAAACTAGAAATCCTAAATGCTAGAAGCATTGGTTCACTAGATGAATAAAAATCCCTGCTCTTGAAAGCAGGGAGGGAGTGTATCGTTTATCTAAATTGATAAAACAATAGCATATCATGTCAGAATATGTCGTATCATATAATATTCTATCCTATCGCATCATATCGTATCGTATACGATAAAGCATACGAGAGTGTCATGGATTAAACTCGTGCAATTTGTTCGATTCCTTCAACTGTGCCGAGAAGCTCCATCCCAACTGGTCTCCAGTAATCATATATGAGTACTGGGCCACTGTATTCATATAGAAGCCTTATGACTGTGTTGAAGAATATAGGATTGTTGATGAATATCTTAACGTTGAAGTTGCAGCCATACTGTTTTTCTTTGGTGTACGGATATTTGAAATTTATAATCTGTGACTCGGGTTCGCAGTCATAGTAGCGAAGCTCGAGAAGCTTGTAGCCTGTGAACTTAGACTTATTGTCATCAACATTTTCACGGCAAGCGATTACTTGGTCTATTCTTGCATCGGTCATAACCTGCACATCTCCGGGGTTGTTCTTGCAAATCTCATATAACTCTCTGACTGTGTTTAGTGCGTGAGGTCTTTCCGCCTCGTTTTCGTCTATAGGTATAATCCCTTTGCTGATTAAGTGCTGCAGGAATTCTTCGCATGAGAATGTTTCGAGCGTGTAATCCTCTAGTTTATTGCTAGAATTACACTCGATAGTTGTGTTCGAATTGTCGATTTCTTTAAAATTGATATATGCCATCTTGTCACCTCTAATCTCTATTAGCATTGGTATTATACCACCAGAACTTATTGAGGTCATTAATAAATAAAGAGAGAGGTAGCATTTATTAAATGCCACCTCTGATATACATGTACATGGTTATATAAGCATGTCATCTTGCATTACAATTTCAGCAAGATTTGTAAGCCTTTAATTTACAGAAAGTTTTTAGATGCTGCTTGCAATATCAATGCTTCCTATAACGTTGATATTGCAAATAGGATATTTTGAGAATTATCTGTATTTATAGAAACCCTCACCAGCGTTGATGCCGGTCTTACCCTCATCAATATACTTTTTAAGCATTGCTGCAATCTTACCTGCATTTGAATCTGGATTCTTTGACTCAGGGTTACTAGATACGATGTTGTAAGCAGTAGTGAGTCCGACGATATCGAGTATCTGGAATGGCCCAAGCGGAGAACCAGTTCCTAGCTTCCAAGCTCGGTCGATATTTTCATGATCTCCGATTCCGTTAGCGAGCAGGTACTGTGCGGAATTCAGGAATGGCACGAGCATAGAGTTTAGCAGATAACCAGGCTGCTCCTTGAGTACCTTTATAGGAACCATGTTAAGTGATTTAGCGAATTCAACTACCTCGTTATATGCGACCTGTGATGTCGCGCTGTGTCCCATAACCTCACCGATGTTGCTTCTCCAGATGTTATTAGCAAAGTGAAGTGCAAGATATCTTTCGGGCTTAGATATGTCTCCCCTAAATGTGCTAGGAAGGAACGTCGAAGAGTTTGTCATCACAATAGTGTTATCATCTAGTACTTTATCGAGCTTCTTGTAAAACTCATGCTTCTCATCTGGAATCTCGGCCATGCTTTCTATGAAGTAATTACAACCCTTTGCAGATTCCTCTAAAGAAAGAGATAGCTTTAGGTTCCTGTAAGCGTATTCAACCTTTTCCTTAAGTTCATCGAGCTTCTCATTAGTTAGGTCTTCAGCTTTTACGCCGAAACCTCCTGGAACCTGAATTCCAGACTTGCCTAGATTCTGCCTTAGAGTTTCGATTTCAGATAGATAAATCTTGTAGAGCCTATCTATCTTAGGCTGAGATCTACCGATAGAGCCCTCGCTTCTTAGCCATATAGTTGTATCAAATCCGGAGAAAGCGCTCTGAAAAGCAATCTGGCTGCCGAGCACACCTCCACCAGCTACTGTAACTTTTTTATTATTCATGGAATTACCTCCTGTGTATAAATAGCAACTTGTGTTAGCTCTGTACAACTTTATTATACACCTAAAACTAAATAAAGCTATACAATATTTAATAGTGCACAATTATTTCTTTAAAACTACACAATCCATAATGATTGTAACTATTGACAGAGCTCAATAATAGTTCTATTATACTTATTAGTTCTTGGTTTATTGTATTTAACTATTTGAACCGAGAACTGATAAATATGGTAATTGACTTCAGGGCAGGGTGTGATTCCCTACCGGCGGTATAGCCCGCGAGCCGAGAGGCATGATTCGGTTAGATTCCGAAGCCGACAGTTAAAGTCTGGATGGGAGAAGCTTTTATTCTGGAGGGTACATTAGGTGTACAGGGATGAATTGCAGGAGCTCTGAGGGGCTTCTTTTTTAGTGCATATCCATTCTAATTGAACGGGTCAATTGTATATTTATTCGAATGAGGAGAGAGAAATGTCGTTAGAGAGAGCTGATGAGCTGATGCTGCAGGACAAAGAGTACATGCGCCGAGCTATTGAGTTAGCTAAGAAGGGTGAGGGATGGGTTAATCCCAATCCAAAGGTAGGAGCTGTAATTGTCAAAGATGGACAGATCATAGGCGAAGGATACCATGTTAAGTGTGGGCAGATGCATGCTGAAAGGAATGCTATAGCATCACTTCACGATTCGGCAGATGGTGCCACAATGTACGTAACTATGGAGCCTTGTTGCCATTATGGCAAGACGCCACCTTGCACGGAGGCTATTATCGAAAATGGAATAGCTAGAGTTGTGATTGGATCTAAGGACCCTAATCCCAAGGTAGCAGGAAAGGGAGTTCAAGCACTTCGAGATGCGGGCATTGAAGTCGTAGAAGACCTTATGATAGATGAGTGCGATGCTCTAAATCCAATTTTCTTTCACTATATAACTACTGAACATCCTTACGTAATGATGAAGTATGCTATGACTGCTGACGGCAAGATTGCGACTAAGACTGGAGCTTCAAGGTGGGTTACTGGTCCTGAGGCAATTCACAAGGTGCATGAGATGCGTCATGAATGCATGAGCATAATGGTGGGTGTTGATACGGTTATAGCTGATGATCCGATGCTTAACTGCAGAATTGAGAACGGCAGAAATCCAGTGAGAATCGTATGTGACAGCAAGCTCAGAATTCCAAGTGAATGCCAGTTAGTTAGAACTGCTGATGAGTACGATAGCGAAACAGTTGTTGTTTGTGCAGTTGAGGGTCTACCGATAGGTGAGGTCAGATTTAATGATAAAGCACCGCTCTATCTGGACTACGAGAATGTAAATCCCCTAGCAAAGGCTTTAGGTAAGAAGTTTGGCGGTGGAGATTTCATCAAGAAGGCGGTTAAACTCAATGAGATGGGAGTCAGGATATTTAACTTCCCAGGGCATGACGGAAGAGTTAATCTAAACATGTTGATGGAATACCTCGGGCGTCTGGAGATAGATAGCCTGCTGCTTGAAGGCGGTGGCAATCTCAACGAGAGTGCGCTGAGAGCAGGAATCATAAGTGAGCTGAGGATATTTATCGCACCTAAGGTGTTCGGAGGAAAGGCAAAGAGTCCTATTGAAGGAATCGGAGTTGAAAATCCGAATATGGCATATAAATTCTCATTCGACGATGTTGAGAGGATAGGTTCTGATCTCATGATTACATGCAAGAGAATCGATAATCTCAGCACATATATTCCAGAAGATGGAGAAAACTAATGTTTACAGGAATCATTGAAGAGACAGGAAGACTGAGAGCACTGGACATATCGGGGGTGACAGGCCGTATAGAGCTTGAGGCCTCCAAGGTACTAGAAGGCACTAATATTGGTGATAGCATCGCTGTGAATGGTGTCTGCCTCACCGTGGTAGAGCTTCATGCCGATGGATTTACCGCGGATGTCATGCCTGAGACCATTTCGCGAACAGGGTTCTCGCAGCTCAGAGTAGGTGACAAGGTTAATCTGGAACGAGCGATGGCTGCAAATGGCAGGTTCGGTGGACACATAGTATCTGGTCATATTGATGGTGTTGGAACTGTTGAATCACTTGAACACGATGGCATTGCCGTATGGGTAAGCATCAAGGCGCCAACAGAAATTCTCAGACTCATAGTTGAGAAGGGCTCCATAGCAATCGATGGAATCAGCCTTACTGTTGCTTATGTAGATGGTGAGCGTTTTAAGGTGTCGATCATTCCTCATACAGGTGAGGAAACTACACTGCTGAAGAGGCATTCGGGTGATAAGGTTAATCTTGAAAATGATATTGTAGGCAAATATGTAGAAAAATTATTGGGACTTGGCGAGCCGACTGTGTATGGTGGTGCTCGGCAAAGGGGCGATAACGAAAGTGAACTTACACTTGAGTTCCTGGCGGAAAACGGGTTCTGAAAGGAGATGCGATGAGTAGTAGAAAACGCGAATATGATTCAATTGAAAGAGCGCTTGAGGATCTAAGAGCAGGGAAGATAATTCTTTGCACAGATGATCCAGATAGAGAAAACGAGGGTGATATGATCTGTGCTGCGGAATTCGCAACGCAAGAGAATATCAATATGATGGCTAGTATTGCAAAGGGTCTTATCTGCACACCGATGAGCATTGAGCTCGCAAGGAAGCTCAACTTCCCGGCAATGGTGTCTGAGAATACGGATAACCATGAAACTGCATTTACAGTTTCCATAGACCATGTCGATACCACGACTGGTATTTCAGCTAAAGAACGAGGATATACGATGAGAAAGTGCGTAGATCCCGATTCGAAGCCTGAAGATTTTAGGAGACCAGGACATGTGTTCCCCCTCGTTGCTAAGAGGGGCGGTGTGCTAGTTAGAAATGGACATACAGAGGCTACAGTAGACTTGCTGAGACTTGCTGGGCTCAAGGAGTGCGGTGTGTGCTGTGAAATTATGGATGATGACGGTACGATGATGAGAACGCCTAAGCTGTGGGAGATTGCAGAGAAATACGATCTAGCATTTATAACAATTAAGCAACTTCAGGATTATCTGCGCATAAACGAGTGCCATGTAATACGTGAGGCGGTAGCTAAGCTACCTACAGTGTATGGTGAGTTCACGATGTATGGGTACATTAACGACATTACTGGTGAGCACCACGTAGCGCTGGTTAAGGGTGAAATCGGAGATGGAAAAGATGTTCTCTGCCGAGTTCATTCGGAGTGCCTCACAGGAGATACATTTGGTTCACTGAGATGTGACTGTGGGCTGCAGCTCGAGAAGTCGCTTGAGATGATAGAAAAGGAAGGCCGAGGAGTCCTGCTTTATATGAGGCAGGAAGGCCGTGGAATCGGGCTCATCAACAAGATTAAGGCATACGCTCTTCAGGAAGAGGGATATGATACGGTGGAGGCTAATGTTAAGCTTGGATTTGCACCGGACTTAAGGGAATATTGGGTAGGCGCACAGATTCTTAGAGACCTGGGTTGCAAATCTCTAAGGCTTATGACTAACAACCCTGAGAAGGTGTATGGTCTTGGTGATTTTGCTCTTGATATAACTGAGCGAGTTCCGATTGAGATTAAGCCACAGAAGTTCGACTATATGTATCTCAAGACGAAGAAGAGCAAGATGGGACATATTTTCAACGAAATTGATTTAGACAAGTAGAAAGGAAGCGTCATGAACAATATCAATCTATTAGAAGGTAAAGTCGTTGCAAAAGATGGAATGAAGGTCGGAATCGTAGCTGCTCGTTTCAATGAAATCGTTGTAAGCAAGCTGCTCAGCGGTGCTATTGACGGACTTGTACGTCACAATGTCAAGGAAGAAAACATCACAGCTGCTTGGGTGCCTGGAGCATTTGAACTACCAACTGTTGCTAAGAAGATGGCTGAGTCTGGGAAGTATGATGCGGTAATCGTTCTCGGTGCTGTAATCAGAGGTCAGACATCCCACTACGAGCTTGTGTGCAACGAGGCAGCTAAAGGAATTGCTCAGATTTCGATGCAGACCGGTGTTCCAACTATGTTTGGTGTAATCACGACAGAGAATATTGAACAGGCAATCGCTCGTGCAGGAAGCAAGGTTGGGAACAAGGGATACGACTGCGCTCTATCCGCAATCGAGATGGTTAACCTCGTAGAACAGCTATAAGATTAGCTATAATGGCAAAGGCGAAAAGGTATATTTAATATTGCAAGGCAGACTGGTGCAGTCTGCCTTGTTTTCGAAATACGAATGAGGATTGGTCGTATAAATGGGCAAAAGTTTAGAAATTAAGAATAGTGAAAGGGAAAATCAAGACAAGAGTAAGGTTATGCTCGTGTTTGACTATGACGGCACTATTCAAGAAACTATGAAGATATATGCACCAGCTATTCTTGATATAGCGAAGAGGCTACGGACGATATATGATATCCCAGTCGAAAATCCTAGCTATGAGCGCATGGAGAGCTGGCTGGGGCTTAGAAATGATGAAATGTGGGCGGACTTCGCCCCAGCGCTCCCTGCAGCCGCCAGGGCGGCCGCGGTGGCGCGTGTCGGCGCCTACATGCGCACTCTGGTTCGCGGTGGTGCTGATCCCTGGTATTCCGGTACCCGTGACACACTAGACAGGCTCAAAAAACAGGGATACAGGATGATGATATTAAGCAACTCAGATCACGAGTATGCGGAATTTAACAGAAAGAGATTTAACACAGATAAGTGGTTTGAGAGGTATATAGATTGTGAATCCTGGGATTGGCAGTCTAAAGCTGATGTGTTAAGCTCTATAATAAGCGATGAACCTGACTTAACATATGTTATGATTGGGGATAGGTTCAATGACCAAGAGGCGGCAGTGAGGAACAAGATATTGTTTGTCGCATGTGAATATGGATACGCGAAGTCCGGAGAGCTAGATGAGGCTGATGCGAAAGCTTATTCAATTGTTGAGCTACCTGAAATTATTTCTAGACTAACTGATTTTTAGGGGAGGAAAGATGAACATTGTATGCTTAGATATGGAAGGCGTATTGGTACCTGAGATTTGGATTGCTTTTGCAGAAGAGACTGGTATCGAAAAGCTAAAGAGGACTACAAGAGAAGAGCCAGATTACGATAAGCTCATGAATTACAGACTTGATATCTTGAGGGAGCATGGTCTTGGACTCAGGGAGATTCAGGATGTAATCGCTAGAATTGATCCGCTACCAGGAGCAAAGAGGTTCTTAGATGAACTTCGTGCAACGACTCAAGCTATTATTCTCAGTGATACTTTTTCTCAGTTTGCCCAGCCACTTATGGCCAAACTTGGATGGCCGGCACTATTCTGCAATGAGTTAATCGTGGGCGAAGACGGAATGATAGAAGGCTTTAAGATGCGCTGCGAGAAATCAAAGCTCACAACAGTGAGAGCTCTTCAGTCATGCGGTTTTGAGACAATTGCGGCAGGAGATAGTTTTAACGACCTAGCTATGATTGAAGCAAGCAAAGCGGGATTCCTATTCCGCAGCACAGACTCCATCAAAGCGGATTACCCACAGTTCCCAGCCTACGATGAGTTTGACGATCTACTAAGCGCGATTAAGAAGGCATTATAAGGCTGAAATATAAAGCCTAGATAGTATTTCGATAACTAATTATATATAAGAAGACTAATAAGCATCGTCCTTTATGGCGATGCCTTTTTTTTATGCTCAAAATGCAATCAAAACTGGTCATAGAAAATCCAGTAGAAAAAAATCGAGAGCCCAACAATCA
Source organism: Mogibacterium neglectum (assembly GCF_030644205.1). NCBI lineage: Bacteria > Bacillati > Bacillota > Clostridia > Peptostreptococcales > Anaerovoracaceae > Mogibacterium > Mogibacterium neglectum. The sequence goes on along the minus strand of NZ_CP128647.1, from coordinate 1,394,380 downwards.
GAGCTCTCGATTTTTGTGTCGATATTCATGACAATATATCTAGCTATTTATTAGTTCGATAATTTCAATTCGTCCTTTCTGGTAGCAGAATATATACCTCCGATTACAGCACCAACCAGTGCAGGTACAACCCAGCCAAGCGCTAGCTTAGTGAGTGGAAGGTCACTTACGAAACCGAACGGAAGACCGAATCCATTTAGAACTGAAAGCAAGCTTGTGATGAATGCGGCATAAGCTGCTACACCACCAACGTATTTGCTTGTAATCCAGTTATCAAGTACGGCAAATATTACCAAAACGATAAGCGGTGGATAAAATGCGCTTAGTATAGGTGCAGCTAACGCAATGATTTTATCTAGACCAAGGTTGCTCATAAAGAAGCTGAACCCAATCGTAATTAGTATTACTGTGCGGTAACTAATCTTTCCGTTTGACAAACCAGAGAAGTAGTCGCCGATTACTGAAGAAAGTCCAATCGAAGTTGTTAGACATGCTAGCAGAATTATAATCGCTAGAGCGATAACTCCCCAGCCACCGAGTAGTCTGTTAGTGATAGCGATTAGAAGTGGAGCCTGTGCAAGACCTGCAAAATGGCTGTCGCTTGAAGTCGATGCACCGAGGAATGTTAGGCCTCCATATACTAGTCCAAGTAGCACTGTCGAAATGATATCCGCACCAGCTACTAGCTGTTTTACATCTTTCTTTTCAGTAAATCCATATTTCTTTGCAGCAACTATGAGAATGATAGTTACTGTTACTCCGCCAATACCATCGAGAGTTTGATAACCATTGACAATTCCAGTCTGGAATGGAACAAGATCCTTTGTTCCAATAGGTGCACCGATTGGATTAATGATTCCGAGTACGATTAAAATAACCATTACTAGGAGTAAAAGCGGTGTAAGGAACTTTCCTATGACATCTACAACACCAGAAGGATTGAGTGCAAGAATGGCAGTCACCGCGAAGAACATTAGACTGAATGCCCATAGCGGAACGCCTGGTAGCAGTCCCTTAATACCCATCTCGTAAGTAGTAGCGGATGTCCTTGGAATACAGATGATAGGTCCTAGTAACAGCAGAATGATGGATACGAATACCTTACCAGGTATGGTTCCAATCTTGTTAGTTACTCCGTCTACCGTTCCTTCTCTGTTAGCAACAACAGAATAAATAGCTAAGGCAGCTAGTCCAACGTCCATGATAAAAAATCCTACAAATCCTACTAGCCAATTGCTCCCTGTCTGCTGGCCGAGGAATGGCGGAAATATAAGGTTGCCCGCGCCAAATTGAGTTGCGAAAAGAGCGAGACCCATGGTCACAATAATCGGCCCTTTCGCCTTTGGTTTTGAATTATCTTTCATTGTTCCTCCTATAATAAAAGTAATAATAAAATGTTTATTTACAATTAAAAAAGATAGATATTACTATATATTAACTATTAAAAAACCAGTACCGAAATATAATCATATGTCTAGTACTTTTTGGAATAACAAGGTTTAATCTACTGAAGGGGTGTGTTATAATCGCTGTAATTTCAAGCATATTATAAATTATGATTAATTTTAGGAAAAGGATAAATGGATTTAATTAAACTGAAATATTTTATTGCTGCAGCAGAATTATTGAATTTTTCTAAAGCTGCTGAAGCTTGCAATATTACGCAGACTGCAATAGGTAAGTATATTAATAAATTAGAAAATGAAATCGGATGCACGCTATTCTACCGAACTAATAAAGGAGTCAGTTTGACTGAAGCCGGAGAAAAATTTTATGCAGGTGTAAAAGAGATAAACGGACAGTATGAGAGCTTATTAAAACAAATTGAGAATGAGAAAGATAAACTTCTTAGAATTGGAATTGCAGGAGACTATCTACCAGTTAATTTTCTAAGAAAGTACAAAGCCATGAATCAGGATATGTCCTTCGAAGTAGAGTTTAAGGACAAAGATCAATTGATAAACATGCTGGAGATGGAATCAATAGATGCGATGATTATTCCTGATGTCACAATGCTAAGTGAAAATACACTTGGCATAGAGAAGATGGAAATCGGAGCTGCACACGATGTTTTGTGCTGCTCTCAAGAAAGCGTGATTAAATATGGAAGTGTTGGGAAAGTCATAGAGAATTTACCACTTATAACCAAAGCAGTTGAAAGTGAGTATCATGAATACTGTAGAGATAATCTCAAAAGCATATATAAAAGTACTTTTTCGGATGTACGTGTAGTTGATACGGTATCAAATCAGACTACTTTAATTGCGCTTGGGCAGGGATTTGCTATCCAGCCAAAAGAGGAGATGACAGCGATTGAAGACATGTATATGGAGAGTTTAGGGGAGACGTTTACAGAGATTTTGTTACTAGTCTACATGTCAAAAAACAAAAATAAATCACTCCGTGATTTAGTGAAATTTGTAAACAAAAGTAATAGCGATGGCGAATCATTATTTGAATAATTAAAAATAAAAAAGCTAGTATAAATAAAAATTCCTGGATTCTTATGAAACCCAGGAATTTTTAAGTCCTATAAGATTAACGCTTCGAGAACTGGCTAGCTCTTCTAGCTTTCTTGAGACCGTACTTCTTTCTTTCCTTCATACGAGGGTCTCTCGTTAGGAATCCAGCGGCCTTAAGTGCTGGTCTGTTAGCGTCAGCATCTACTTCGCAAAGTGCTCTTGAGATACCGTGTCTAAGTGCTCCAGCCTGTCCAGTTGTACCACCACCGTTGACTAGTGCGATTACATCGTACTTTCCAGTTGTTCCAGTGATTTCGAAAGGTCTCTTAACCTCGTTCTTAAGAACTTCAAGTCCGAAGTAATCTTCGAGATCCTTCTTGTTTACAACGATTCTTCCTGTTCCAGGGAGTAATCTGACTCTAGCAATTGAAGATTTTCTTCTTCCTGTTGCCTGATACATTTCTTTAGCCATCTTCTAATCCTCCCTTCCTAGAATGTCCACTCTTCAGGATTCTGTGCAGCATGTGGATGCTCAGGTCCTGCGTATACCTTTAGCTTCTTGAACATCTGTCTGCCGAGCTTGCCCTTAGGCATCATGCCTTTAACAGCGTGACGGATGATCTCTTCTGGCTTCTTAGCGCGAAGTTCTGTAAGAGTTATCTCCTTGAGACCACCTGGATATCCGCTGTGGCTCTTGTAAATCTTCTGCTTTTCTTTCTTGCCAGTTACTGCTACCTTCTCAGCGTTTACAACAACTACGTAATCTCCGCAGTCAACGTGAGGTGTGTAGATAGGCTTCTTCTTTCCTCTTAGGATCATTGCAATCTCAGCTGCAATCTTACCTAGAGTCTTGTCCTCTGCATCGATAACATACCACTTGTGGCCGATATCTGCAGGCTTAGCGATGTAAGACTTCATTTTCTGTCCTTTCTACCTACTCAGATCCGAAGATCGGTTTCGGCACTGTCTACTAGGATCTAAAGATCTTGTTCGACATACTAAAAATAACTTAGTGTCGGAGCTACCGGGCAGAGCCCTGCTCCATTTGCACAATATGCCTAAAAAATTATATTACTCAAAGTGTTTAAAGTCAAGCATTTAAGGCTTTTATTTCGTTCTGTTCATCCCATTCTTCCACTAGAATAGCCCTAAGCTCCATGTCGAAATACTCATTACTGCGTTTCCCGGCTAGTTTGAGTATGCCTTCTGTTCTGAAACCTAGCTTTGTGTATAGGTTTGAAGCGACTTTATCGTCGGGAAAATGAGAAACGGTAACTCTATGTGTGCCGAGCTCCTCGAAAGCGTGGCGAAGAAGAGCTTCCATGGATTCTGTTCCATAACCTTTGCCGCGAGCCGTTTCGTCAGCGAGATAAATGATTGCGATATTTAACGAATCATTGATGGAATCAATGTTGGTGATATCTATTTTTCCCAGAGGTTTTTTGCTAGACTTCTCAACTATTGTCATCCATTCGCGAGATGGATCGTGGATGACGTTGTGAAATTCGTCGGTTATAGTATCGAGATTTCTTTTGCCTGTCGTACAGAAATGCTCGATTACAGTTTCTCGCGACTCCCATTCTGCGAAAAGGTCGCAATCGGCAAAGGATGCCTTGCGAAGTATGATGTGGTCAGTTTCTATCAAGTCGATTCCTCCTCTAGTACCAATCTTATTGATGTCTTATTATACCAAAAAATTACATAGCTTATCATATATAATTGCGGTATTGTACACCTTAATATGCTTGCATGTTATAATTTTACTACATATTTGGGACTATTTATTAAAGGGATTCAGTAATGGTGATATCCTAGTTATTATTAAATCAGACAAGGTAAATGCTGACAAAAACCAATAACCTTTCAATATGATTAGGTGATTAGGGGGACTTATCATATGAGCAATAAGAACAAGGGAAATATTGCACTGCTAATAGTTGCGATTATCTGGGGAAGTGGATTTATCGCTCAGAAGATGGGGATGGATTCTATAGGTCCATATTTCTTTAACGGAGCACGAATGATTATTGGGGGATTAGCTCTTATGCCTCTAGTCATAAAAGCTGCAAGACCAAGGGAATTCTTTAGTAAAAAGCTTCATGGTGAGAATGTAGTAAGAACTCGGAAGATGAACTTGCTCGTAGGGAGTGTCGTGTGTGGGACGATGCTCGGGATGGCATCGAATTTACAGCAGGTAGGACTCACAACTGTGCCAGTTGGGAGAGCTGGTTTTATCGTCGTAATTTATATAGTTATCGTTCCATTGCTGGGAATCTTTAGCGGACATAAAGTAGGTCTAAGGATATGGATTTCAGTAGTAATGGCGATGATAGGATTTGCAATGTTGAGCTTACATGGCGGGCTTTCGGGACTGGGAACAGGTGATGCTATAACACTCTTGAGTTCGTTGTTTTTTGCACTACAGATAATGGCTGTATCAAAACACGTAACCAAGAATAATGCGTTAATGCTCTCTGTGGCGCAGATGCTAGTGTGCGGGGTACTTACACTGATTGTCGCATTCATAGCTGAGAATACAACTCTAGAGATGATCAAGAACGCCCTATGGGTAACGCTTTATTCGGCTCTTATTCCAACGGCGCTCGCATACACTATGCAGATAATAGGGCAGAAATATACTAATCCAGTTGTTGCATCGCTGCTAATGAGTCTTGAATCCGTGTTTGCAGCGATATTTGGGGTTCTTATCCTCCATGAGCATATGTCTCTCGTGGAGTGGGGTGGATGTGTTGTAATCTTTGCATCCACTGTAGTTGCACAGGTGCAGCGGAAATCGCCAGAGAGAGACAGCGTGGGGAAATAGTGGGTTTGTATATAATGTAAAGCAAGGTTTTCATGCTGAGGTAGTATCCATAAAGGCAGTTGTCGTTAAAGAGTCATACACCGAGCAGGTGCTTGTCAGTGAAGGACACTGGGAGTAAGTTATTACTTTAAAGGAATTTAAATGAAAATTCGTGTATACTATAGAGTAACGTATGAATAAGGCAGGTCTATAGTATGGAAGATATTAAAAAAATAAAAATTCGTGAGGCGAAGCGTTCCGACATAGCCGAGGTTGGGCGCATCCTATCAGAGAACTATCATAATACATATGCAAATATACTTGATAAAAGATATCTAAGCTCTGTGAATCCTGAGAGTGCGTCGAAGAGGATGGACACATATTTTCTTACACCAGGAAATGAAATGTTTGTTGCTGAGCTACTAACAGATGGTGAAGAGACTGGAACCGGTGAGATTGTCGGCTTTGTAGCGGGCACACCCTCTCCGGAAGTATTCGGTGCATTCTGGCTTGAGATGCTGCATATAGAGGCATCTTACAGAGATTTTGGTATAGGGCGAAGGCTCTTATTTACGATGGGAAATAGAGTGGCGGATATCGGATATTCACAGATGGTAATCGACGTATTTGCAGGTAACACCAAAGCAGAAGAGATATATAAGCATTACGGAGCTAAGCAGATTGATGAATTTTATCAAGATATAGAAGGCTTTGGGGTGCTATCATCACTCTTGAGCTGGGACGACTTGTCGGTGTTCCGAGGATAGGGGGATAACGTGGATATAATAGTTAAAATGGTCACTTCGGCACAATTTATAAGTAGCATAATCATCATCTTGGTCACCTCTATTGCAACGCTCGTCATAGAACATACGCATAAGCTCTATGTCAAAAAGACCAACAATACGGTACAGATGAATGCGATTGTTAGATCGACGTTTAGACTGATGAAGACTGTAACCTGGATAATTGCAGCCTTGGCAGTACTCGAAGTAAACAATATACGGATTACATCAATAATCGCTGGTGTTGGTGTTGCCGGTGCGGTTTTCGGCATGGCGATGCAGGACGTATTTAAGGATGTGCTGATGGGTATGCATATAATTAATGACAAAGCCTTTAAAGTTGGCGATGTTATTAGGATTGATGATGACGAAGGTATAGTTACACTATTCACCCTTCAGACCACTCAGTACACGAGCCTAAATACAGGAGATAATGTTACCATCTGCAACAGAAATATCACTAAAGTGGGTATAACTAATGGTATATACGATATAGACATAGGGCTCAGATATGACGAGGATCCAGAGCATGTCAGAGAGGTTCTGACTGACTGTGCAAAGAAGATTAAAGCAGTTAAAGGCATCAAGAACTCTGAATATCTAGCTGTCCAGAGCTTCGATGCAACGTCTGCAACATACAGGATCAGATACTGGTGTAAGCCGAAGGATAAGTGGGCTATGAGAAGAGCTGCTATGGGTGTGCTGCAGAAATGCCTTATTGAATCAGATATTGTGCTTCCTTATAGTCAGCTCGATGTACATGTTAATGATTCTGACGGTAAGTAGAATCATATCAGCAATACAAATTTCTATAGAAATTTCAATTTAATATACGCAAGTAATTAATATTCCGAAGGAATCCTCTTGGCGCATTGGCGATGAGAGGATTCTTTTTTATGATGCCATATTCTAATATCTACGAAAATAAACCATAAAACAGTGTATACGATAAAGTGCAAATTTTTCATATCAACTTATCGTTGGAATTTCAGTGGCTCTAGAAAGTGTTAGTGAAATAACACAAAAAAGTATGAAAAATTTGTTTAAATTATAAAAAACGGTGTTATAATACAGCATATTAAATTTCTAGACTTAATGTAAGCCTTGTGGTTAAAGGCTTATAGGATTTTTACATATGTGTTGTAAATTGTGAAATGCAATTCGCATATTCGCAAATAGGGGATTAAAGATGAGTGAGAATAAAATTTTAAAGAGAGCAAGGGAGCTCTTTGAAGAGGTTAGGATGCACTGTAGATGTCAATTATGTAAAGGGATATGCTCCAGTGATAAACGATAAAGAGCTCACATCTGTATCAAGGGCGGCAACTGCAGATACCATCGGTGAAGATAGGGTAATCGATTTAGATAGACCGATGAATTTCAGTGAGGACTTCAGTGCCTACTCAGATGTAAGTGGAAAGCCTGGCACATTTATGATTTTGAAAGCTGGGAATGCAGGGCATTATGCTCCGCTACATAATTCAGCAAGTACGTTAAACGAGGAGACAATTCCTTACGGTATGGCGGCTATGGTTGCTACAGCAATTAGGTATTTAAAAGAAAACTGCAATGCATAATATATTGCAGTGCATAAGAGTTTATAGAGCTGCTGAGCGGCTTTGTAATATAGGCAGTATAGTCAGGGGTTAGGGCTAACTGTCAAAATAGATTAATTCACAGGATGTTATTTTTTAGAAAACAGAAAGTACTAGAGAAACATGGTATTTTATAATGCACTATTGGCATTCGTGTTGATGGCTATCTGTTATGCCGTTGGTGAGTGGATTTCAACAGCTACCAAGGCTTGGGTACCATCCGTATTCGCATCCGCAATCCTATATCTACTTGGATACTGGACATTCTTCCCTAAGACAATAGGGACAGATTCTGGACTCGTTCCATTTGCAGCAACAGTAGCTATGATGCTGCTTATCGTACATATCGGTACAATCATCAGTGTTAAGCATCTGCTGGAGCAGTGGAAGACTATCGTTGTATGTCTAGCTGGCCTCGCAAGTATGGTGCTATTCAGCTGGTATCTTGCACCGCTGTTCATGGACAAAACTCTGATGATAGCTGGTCTCTACCTCCACTAACTGGTGGAATCGTTGCCGCTACAACTATGCAGATGGCTGCTCATGCAAAAGGCTTAGAGGTAGCTGCTACATTTGCGGTAACCATCTACTGTCTAAGCTTAGAAGCGGAGAAATTGTTCTCACAGAGGAACAGAAGGAAGCTAACAAGCAGATCGGAATGACGGTTGTAAACGATGATTCTAAGGTTAAGAAGCTTTTGCCAAGAGTTCCTGATAAGTACAATACACCAGTATTCATGCTTTGCAAGCTTGGTCTAGTTGCGTGGTTTGCATCGCTCGCAGGACAGCTTAAGTTCGGCAGTGTAGTAATTTCGCCAGCAATATGGGCGTTAGTATTCGGTGTAATCTTCTGTGCAGTTGGATTCCTGGATACAAATATTCTGAACAGAGCAAATTCATACTGGATTAGCATGTTCGCGCTTATGATGATTGTGTTCGACGGACTTAAGAACCTAACCCCAGCAATGCTTAAGTCAATCATAGGACCGATGGTTATACTCATCGTCATAGGTGTCATAGGTATGGCTGTATTCTCGTTCATCATTGCAAAAATATTCAAGATGTCGTTCTATCTTGCTTTTGCAAATGGATTGACAGCACTTTACGGATTCCCAGCAGATGCGATCATCTCTGAATCGACGTGCGAGGCTCTATCTGATGATCCAGACGAGGTTAACTACTTGATGAGCAAAATTTTCCCATCGATGATCATTGGTGGATTCACTACAGTAACTATCACTTCCGTATTCTTAGCTGGTATATTCGCTACACTTCTATAAGCGAATATAGGCTTAATTCGGAAAACAATATTCGGGTCGCAGAAAGCGGCCTGATATTATCTCAGGCTGTGAGAACATTAATAGGCTAGAAAAGGCCTGCCCGAGCACAATACTTATACAATAATCTTTTTTAACATATAGGGGGGTAATATCATGGGTATGAAAGAGGTTGCAGAAAAATATTCTGACTATCAAGTTGAGATGAGACGTTGGTTTCATAACAACGCCGAAGTGAGTGAAAAGGAATATGAGACAGCAAAGAAAATCAGAGAAGAGCTCGACAAGATGGGTGTTGAATGGGAACACTGCGGTCTTGAGACTTCGACTTTAGCAACAATCAAAGGTGCGAAGCCTGGCAAGACTGTACTGCTCAGAGGAGATATTGACGCCCTATCAGTAACCGAGGAGACAGGACTTCCTTTTGCATCGAAGACAAAGGGGGTCATGCATGCGTGTGGCCACGACTGTCACATCTCAATGCTTCTTACAGCAGCGCACATTTTAAATGATATGAAGGATGAGCTCTGCGGAACAGTAAAGCTCGCATGGCAGTCTTCTGAAGAAGTTGCAACTGGTGCTAAAGCCATGGTGGAAGATGGTGCGCTAGATGGTGTAGATGCATGCTTTGCGATGCATGTCTGGGGCAATGTGCCAGCTGGACATATCAGCTGTGATGCAGGTCCAAGAATGGGTGCTGCAAGGATGTTTGAAATCGATGTACAGGGTAGCTCCGGACACGGAGCTCAGCCAGATCTAGCTGTCGATGCTATCGTGGCTGGTTCTGCGATTGTCGGAAGTCTTCAGACTGTCGTTTCAAGAAAACTCGCTCCTGCTGAACCTGCAGTAGTAACAGTTGGAACATTTAATGCAGGTGAGAGATGGAATGTAATCGCCGGATCAGCCAAGCTTACAGGTACAACTAGATGCTTCAGCTATGATGTGTTCAATAAGTTCCCTGAGTACGTAGAGCAGGTTGCCACAGACACAGCTAAAGCTTATGGGTGCACAGCTGAGGTTAGGGATACGCTTCTTGTACCACCTACTGTCAATGATGAGGGCATGTCTGCACTTGCTAGAGCTGTAGCGCAGGACGTAATCGGGGAGGAAGCTCCTATACACGTTCCGCCAACTGCTGGAGGCGAAGACTTCGCTTACTTCATGGAAAAGGTTCCAGGATGTGTGCTACTGCTCGGTGTTGCAGATGAGGCTTCTGGCGCTTGCTACGTGCAGCATCACAGTAAGTTCACTGTATATGAACCTGAACTTATAAGAGGAGCTCAGATTTATGCTAAGGTAGCTATGGACTTTAACGCAGGCAGAGAAGTTTAGAATTTGATAGATCAATTAAAATCAAGTGCGGATTAGAATGATATTAGAGCCTTATAGCTCGTGAGTTATAGGGTGCTAATATAGAGTCTGATGAAAATACATAGAATAATTAATATCTAGTTGGTTATATTATAACCACAAAGCAAAAGCACTGCAGCCCGTAGGCTGCAGTGCTTTTCACATTATATAAAGTGGTGCGCCCGAGCGGATTCGAACCGCTGACCATTTCATTCGGAGTGAACTACTCTATCCCCTGAGCTACGGGCGCGCATAATCCGCAGTGTTGCGGATTATATCGTACGAATCGATATATCTAGCTTATGCCGTTCTGTGCATCGAGCTCCTCAGCATCAGGCATCGACTGCATCGCTTCTAGGACAATCTCGAACAATTCATTGAGCTCGATGCCCATCATATCGGCTCCACGCTTTATTACATCTCTATCGCAGCCTGCTGCAAACTTCTTGTCCTTGAATTTCTTCTTAACTGACTTAACATCCATATCCTTGCAGCTGCGAGACGGTCTGAGTAAAGTCGCTGCGCCGATGAGACCTGTGAGCTCATCTGAAGCAAATAGAAATTTTTCCATCTCGTGTGTCGGCTCGACATCTACGCAGATGCCGTAGCCGTGACTACATACTGCATGAACGAGCTCATCCGGTGTGTCGATCTCAGCGAGTAACTCAGGTGCTTTCTTGCAGTGCTCTTCCGGCCATTTCTCAAAATCAACATCGTGAAGCAGACCTGCTAGGCCCCAGAAATCCGGATCATAGCCCTGCTTTTCAGCATAATAACGCATCACTCCCTCTACTGTAACAGCATGGTGGAGATGAAACGGCTCTTCGTTATATTTTTTTACCAGCTCCCAAGCGGAGTCTCTATTGAAATTATCTGACATAATATCCCTCCAATCCAAAATCCCTAAAAAATAAAATATACTCACCAAGGTGTGATATAGCCATACATAATCCTCTGCGTTATACGGCTTTTACGTTAGCAAATATGTAGAATATTATAACAGAAAATGATATAATATGCGACATTGTAGTGTATAAAAACACACATATTAATTCTATAAAAACGCTGAAATTTAAGTATGTTGGATGATGACTGCGAGGCGCATTGGCGCTGTCCAAATACTTGGCTAGACGATACGAAAATAGGGGACTAAGATGGGAAATACATTATACCTGATAAGACATGGTGATACAGAGGGGACACTTAAGGATTTATTCTATGGAAGCACCGATCTGCCTCTTGCTGAGCAAGGTGTACAGCAGATTAAGACACTGTGTGATAAGGGTGCATATCCTGAAGCGGATGGTGCTAAACTCTATACATCTGGAATGCTGAGAACTGAGCAGACATTTGAGCACATATTCGGGGACAGAGATCACGAAATCATTTCCGATCTCAGAGAGGTTGGAGTTGGCATATTTGAGATGAAGACCATGGAAGAGGTTCTCCAGCATGACGAGGCCAGGGCTTGGCTTGAGGGAAAGAAGAAATACATGGACTTTCCTGAAGGAGAGACTAATGATGGATTTATTGAACGTGTAGCTCGCGGTCTTGAAGCATTAAAGGATGATGTAAAGTATTCCGATGTTATAGGAGTGTTCCATGGTGCTGTGATTTTTACATGTATGGAGATGATGTTTCCGTCGGTAAAGGAGAAGGCATGGCACTGGACTCCTAATCCTGCGAGCGGATACGCGGTCGATTTTGAGGATGGCAAGCCGGCTAGATATAGAGAAATAGGATGGAAAGATGGTTCTCTCGTGGTATGAGAGAGCTTTTTTCGTTGTTTCATCACTTATCTGCAGTTTAATGTAGTATAATTAATCGGATACACACAGATATAGGAGAGTGAATCAAGTTAAATGACACCATACGTTATAAGTATTGTGATTTTGCTCGTGCTATCGGGCATTTTTTCCGCAACTGAGACGGCGTTCACTTCGGTGAGCAAGATAAAGATGAAGAATCTAGCGAGCGATGACAATGAGAGTGCGAAGCTCGTGCTAGAGATAACGGAGAACTTCGACAAGTTTCTCACCACGATTTTGATAGGCAACAATATTGCCAACATCGCGACGACTTCTATAGCTACGGTTATGTTCATCAAGCTATATGGTCACTATGGTGCGACTATTTCCACCGTTGTTGTGACTGTCCTGGTCTTGGTGTTCGGGGAGATATCACCGAAGAATATCGCTAAGGATAAAGCAGAAGGCCTATCGCTATTTATGGCACCGGCCGTAAAGGTCATGATGTTTCTATTTACACCGCTTAACTGGGTGTTTGGTGTATGGAAGAAGCTAGTCGATAAAGTTTTCAAAATCTCATCTGAGCAGGTATACACAGAGGACGAACTCAAGACGATTGTCGAGGAAGCCAAGACAGGTGGTAGCATCGAAGAATCTCAGAGTGAGCTGATTACTAACGCAATCGAGTTTGCCGATTTAGAAGCGATAGACATAATCACACCTCGAATAGATATCATCGCTATCGAGCTCGGTACACCTAATGATGAGATAGCTAAGCTTTTCAAAGACACGGGCCTTTCGAGACTTCCGGTGTTCGAAGATGACCTTGACAACATAATCGGAATTCTCAATCAGAAGGATTTCCACAACTATGTCGTGGGAGAAGGTAAGAGCGTAAACCTATATGTAAAGCCAGTTGCATATGTAGCTGAATCGATTAAGGCATCGGTACTTCTCAAGAAGATGCAGGCAAAGGCAACCCACATGGCAATCATCGTCGATGAATACGGTGGTACCACAGGGCTCGTAACGATGGAGGATATCATCGAAGAGCTTGTCGGCAAGATCTATGATGAGCACGATACAGTTGAGATGAGAGAGGTCACAGACTTAATAGATGGTTCATATTCGGTGGCCGGAGGAACTAATGTCGAAAAATTCTTTGAACTTCAGGGTGAAGACATAGATATCGATGCGACGACGGTAAATGGATGGGCGATGATTGAACTCGACCGCATACCAAAGGTTGGAGATACATTCGAGTATGAATCTAAACACAAACTGTTCAAGGTTAGGGTTACAAGGGCGGATGCCAAGAGGGCGCTTAGACTCCATATTCGCGTCGAGGACAAGCCTCATGAAGACGAGGATGACAACTAGGGATGTTTATTTAAGACAATTCTTATTAAAATTCATATACAATGTATTATCGAGAAGGAAGGGAGCCACGTAAATGGGTTTAGTAGAAAAGATATTTGGAGACCTCAACAAGAGAGAGGTCAAGAAGATAGAAAAAATTGTAGATGTGATTGAATCCTACGATGAGCAGATGCAGAAGCTTACTGATGAAGAGCTTCGCGCTAAAACAGAGGAGTTTAAGAAGCGTCTAGGTACTATCAGAGAAGAAGGTGATGAAGGTCCTTTTGAGACTGTGGATGACATTTTGCCAGAGGCATTTGCCGTGTGCCGTGAAGGTGCGGTTAGAAGTCTAGGTATGAAGCATTTCCGCGTGCAGCTCATTGGTGGTGTGGTGCTGCATCAAGGAAGAATCGCTGAGATGAAAACTGGTGAAGGTAAGACGCTTGTGGCTACGCTCGCAGCATATCTGAATGCGCTTACTGGTAAGGGTGTTCATGTAGTCACCGTAAATGATTACCTCGCAAAGCGAGATGCTGACTGGATGGGAAAGCTATATACCTTCCTAGGACTTACAGTTGGTTGCGTTATCAATTCATTAGAAGGTGATGACCGCAAGGCTGCATATATGGCGGATATCACATATGGTACTAACAACGAGTTCGGTTTTGACTACCTCCGTGATAACATGGTTACTTATCAAGAGGAACTCACTCAGCGAGAACTTAATTTCGCCATAGTCGATGAGGTCGACTCGATTCTCGTCGATGAGGCGCGTACGCCACTCATCATCTCCGGCAAAGGTGTTGATTCAAGCGATATGTATCGCACGGCAAATGTATTCGTTAAGACGCTCATCCGCGACACCACAAGTGACGAGGAAGAGGGTGAGAACGGAGTGCATGGCGACTATACTGTGGATGAGAAGGATAAGCAGGTTGCTCTCAATGAGACCGGTATAAAGGCTGCTGAGGAATATTTTGGTATCGAGAACTTCTCAGATCCAGACAACATGGAGCTCAATCACTATGTAAATCAGGCGCTTCACGCCAATTACCTCATGAAACGAGACGTTGACTATATCGTCAAGGATGGTGAGATTCTCATCGTTGATGAGTTTACTGGACGTCTGATGTACGGTAGACGTTTCTCAAACGGATTGCATCAAGCAATCGAAGCCAAGGAAGGCGTATCTGTAAGGTCAGAGTCCAAGACTCTCGCTACTATTACGCTCCAAAACTACTTCCGTATGTACAAGAAGCTATCTGGTATGACGGGTACTGCCAAGACAGAGGAAGATGAATTTAGAGATATCTACAACATGGATGTAGTTGTCATTCCTACCAATAAGCCTATTGCGAGAACAGACTTAGATGATTCCGTGTATGCTCGTCAGACTGGCAAGTACAAAGCTATCGTCGATAGAGTTGCAGAAGCGCATGAGACAGGTCAGCCCGTTCTCGTAGGTACTATTTCTATTGAGATATCTGAGCTAATCAGTGAGATGCTCAAGAAGAAAGGCATAAAGCATAACGTGCTCAATGCTAAACACCATGAGAAGGAAGCTGAAATCGTAGCTGAAGCAGGCCGCAAGGGTGCCGTTACAATCGCTACCAATATGGCTGGTCGTGGTACAGATATCATACTTGGTGGAAATCCTGACTTTGAGGCTAGGCGTGAGATGAAGAAGCTGGAATACAGTCCTGAGCAGATTGCATTTGCAACAGGTTTTGAAAAATCTGATGACAAAGAACTCAATGGCGCTAGGGAGAAGTATCAGGAACTCTTGAAGCAGTTTACTGCTGAGAGAAAGGACGAGCAGGAGGAAGTAAGAGCGCTCGGTGGACTCTGCATCATCGGTACAGAGAGACACGAATCAAGACGTATCGATAACCAGTTGCGTGGACGTTCTGGACGACAGGGAGATCCTGGTGTTACACAGTTTTTCATTTCACTTGAAGATGACCTGATGAGACTCTTCGGTGGAGAGAAGATGCAGAGAATTGTCGAGACAGTTGGTCTTACCGAGGATGATGCGTTAGAAGCAAAGGTGCTTTCGAGAAGAATAGAAAACGCTCAGAAGAAAATCGAGGGCAAGAACTTCGGTATCCGTAAATACGTACTTCAGTATGATGACGTTATGAACAGACAGAGGACTCAGATATATGAGCAGCGCAAGATGGTGCTCGACGGTGAGAACCTACGCGACTATATAATGGGAATGGTGGAAGAGCTTGTAAATGGCATAGTTGCACCTATTACCATGGAGACTCGCTTCTCTGAGGACTGGGATATGGATGAGATTTTCTACGGCTGCGAGCAGATTACCCCTGCCTTTAAGGGCAGACTCAGCTACACAGATGAGGAACTGAGGAATCTCGATGAAGATAAGCTTCGCGATGACATCATGAATGTCTTTGAGGAAATATACCGTGAGAAGGAAGAGGAAGTTGGTATCGAGCATATGCGTGAAGTTGAGCGCATGATTATGCTCAGAGTTGTTGATAATCGCTGGATGGATCACATCGATGCGATGGAACAGCTCAAGAACGGAATTGGGCTTCGTGGATACGGACAACAGGACCCTGCAGTTGCTTATGCAAAAGAAGGTTTCGGCATGTTCGAGGAGATGATTGCGGATATCCGTGAGGAGACTGTAAAATACTGCTTCAATGTAACCGTTGAGACCCGAACTGAACGCCGTACAGTTTCAAGGGATGAGGTTGAACGCAAGGAAGAGTATTATGATGAGGATATAGCAGCTGCTCATGGGGGTGAACAGCAGTACCGTGATAACGGGGAGCATGTTCAGGAGCCAGTTCACCGTAACAGCCCTAAGATAGGTAGAAACGATCCGTGCCCTTGTGGATCCGGCAAGAAATACAAGAATTGCTGCGGAAAGTTCCAATAAGGGAATCCGTTATATTTGGCAAGATATTATGTGGGTTCTGCAGTAAGCAGGGCTATGGAGTTTAGCTCAATGGATGCGCGATGCTGCTTATTGCGGCTACGCGCATCTGTCATAGATGAGAGGATTTACTATGATTGAATTGGATGAGATAAGGCAGACATTACCAGGAGAACTAGCGAAGCTTAAGGAGATTGGAGACTATCTTTGACCCAGATGGTCTGAGAGGTAATATAGCGAATATGGAGCAGGAGATGCTTAAGCCCGGATTTTGGGATACACCTGATGATGCGCAGAAGCTGATGAAGAAGAAAAAGCATCTCGAAAGTGAGCTTGAGCATTATGAGGGATTGCTCAAGGGGTTTAGTGATATATCTGAGATGATTGACCTAGCAGAAGAGTACGAAGATTACTCTGAGGCCAAGAATATAATCAAGGAATACAATCGATTAGTCAAGGAGATGGAAGATCTCGAGCTAAGCAGACTTCTGACTGGTAAATATGATGATAAGGATACAATTCTAAGCATTCACGCTGGTACCGGTGGTGTTGATGCTATGGACTGGGCGGAGATGCTGATGAGAATGTATCTCAGATATGCTGATCAGCATGGATTTAAAACAGATGTAGTTGATATTCAAAACGATACGCTAGCTGGTATAAAGAGCTGCACAATTGTCATCAGCGGAATTAATGCATATGGATACCTCCGCAGTGAGGCGGGCGTGCATAGACTAGTGCGCATATCACCGTTTAACTCTGCTGGCAAGAGGCAGACTTCATTTGCAGCGGTTGAAGTCGTTCCAGACCTTGGGGATAGCGTTGAAGTCAATATTGACCCCAAGGATCTCAAGATAGATAAGTATAGGAGCTCAGGCGCTGGTGGTCAACATGTCAACACTACGGATTCCGCCATTCGCATAACGCACATTCCTACAAATATAGTTGTAACGTGCCAGAATGAACGCTCTCAGCTATATAACAGGGAGATGGCGATGAAGATATTGGCCTCGAGGCTTCAGCAGCTCGCCGAGGCAGAGCACAAGGAGAATCTCAATGAACTAAAAGGAGATATGAGTCAGGTGACTTGGGGTGCGCAGATTAGGTCATATGTATTTCAACCGTATACGATGGTCAAGGATCATAGAACTAATGCAGAGGTTGGCAATATAAATGCCGTAATGGACGGGGCACTTGACGAATTTATCAAGGCAAAGCTCACCCAGGAAGCGAAGGAGAGAAGCATATAATGAAGAAATACATAGTGTTTGATTTCGATGGAACACTCCTAGATACGGATCAGCTGATTATCGATTCATGGCAGGCTGCTTTTAGAAGATTTAAAGGCGAGGAAGCGGATGAAAACCTTATACTTTCCACCTTTGGGGAGACTGTATCTAATACGACTAAAGAGCTTTTTGCAGATGAAGATCCAGAAGAAGTTTTAGCGGTATACCGAAGATATCAGACGGAGCACAGTAAGGGTGCCTATAAATTATACTCTGGTATAGCGGAGCTTCTAGGTGGGCTTAAAAGACGTGGCTACTCGCTATCCATAGTTACCTCAAGGCTTAGGCATACAGCAATACAGTATATAGGGGAGATGGGCATCAAGGATAAATTCGATGTTATCATCACAGCAGATGACGTAATCGAACATAAGCCGGAGCCGGGACCACTTCTTGAAGCACTGAGACAGCTAGGCGCAAAGCGAGAAGAAACTATAATGTTAGGCGATACGCGATTTGATATTGGTTGTTGCATCAATGCTGGTGTAGACAGCATACTGGTATGCTGGGGTCGCAGGGGCGGAAATGTTCCTCTAGGCGGGATAGAGCCTATGTACAGAATAAACAAACCTGAGGAGCTGTTTGACATAATCGAGGGATAAGATGCTGAACCTATTTATGGCACGGGAGTGCATGAACAAGGAAAAGTTTATATACGAGAATATTAAAGGCAGGACGTATGTATTGGTTCCGAACCAGTACACTCTTGTTGCGGAAGAGCAGGCTCTAAAATATACGGGTAGCGCCTGTCTTCTTGATATTGAAATTCTCTCCTTGAATAGATTAGGTCAGAGGATAATGGCAGAGCACGGCAAGGAGAATATCGAGATTCTCGATAAGTATGGTAGACATATGCTCCTGTACAAGATTATAAAGTCGCACAAAGATGATCTTGAAGTATTTAAATCGGCGGCTGATCAGAGCGGATTCATAGATATGGTCAACGACTTCATCGCCGACTTCAAGCAGCAAGACTTCTCTCTAGATGAACTCGGATCTATAATCGATAAAGATAATCACAGCGAGCTGCTTGCACATAAGATGCGCGAGTTGATGCTGATAATTGATGAATATGAGTCGGAACTAGAGGGGCGATACATAGATTCTGAAGATTACATTTCGATGTACGTCTCGTTGATTAGGGAATCGACTCTATTTGATAATCATTCGGTGTGGGTTTACGGATTTGATACGCTTGCTCCTAAGTCTATGGATGCACTCATTGAGATGGCAAAGCGTGTAGATGTAAACATTATGGTCAATATCAGTGACTTTGACCTTGGCACAATCTTGATATCAGCGCTGACCACTAGGGCAACTGCCGCAGGTGTTGCCGTATCGAAAGAATATGTGTCTGACGAATATAGAGTATACGGCAGAGAGACACTCGATTATCTGGAAGAGAATCTGTTTAGGACTATCTTGAGCTCGGGAGAATCTGCACTGAATATGCCGGATGAAGACACGATAAATGATGAAGTTAGGCTTACTCAGTGCGCAAATCCTTTCTACGAGGCGGAGAGTGCAGCTTCATATATTTATGAGCTGATTCGCGATAAAGGATATCGGATGAATGACATCGCAGTAATCTGTAATGACGATTCATCTAGGCAACCTATAATACGCAGAACTTTTGAAGAGTATGGAATTCCTCTTTTTGTCGATTCCAGAAGGACGATTACTGATTCTATGGCTGCTAGATTTATCGTGAGTCTTCTAGAGTTTGTTCTGCAAGGGTATAGGACTTCAGCTCTGTTCGTAATGCTCAAGACTGAACTGACGAGCATAAGTAGAGACGACATCGAGATGCTGGAGAATTATGCACGTAATTATAAGATACGTGGTACCATGTGGACTAGAGAGTTTAAATATGGGCATTTTGACTATACTGACGAGGAATTTGAGAGGCTTGAGAGCACGAGAAGATACATAATAGAACAAGTTGCGAAGCTGCGCGATATAGCGGAAAGCTCTGGAACAGTTTCTGAATTAGTGTTTAATTTGATAAAAATTTTGGAAGAGGAATGGGATCTACCAGGCAGACTTCAGAATGTATCTCAAGCTCAAGCTGAAGAGGGATATAACGAAGAGGCGCAGAATACTGCCCAGAGCTATGAGGCGTGTGTCAATATTCTGGAGCAAATCGCTTCTATTTTGGGAGATGAGATATTTGATAAAACGAAGTCTGGAGAGATAATACAGCTGTACAAAAAGGGACTTGAATCCGTTGATATCGGGATTATTCCACCGGCGCTAGACGGAATAATTATGGGATCTATGATCAGAACAAGACCAGGACCACTTAAGGCGATGGTTGTACTTGCAGCGAATGAAGGCGTGCTTCCTATGGAACCTGCTTCAGACGGGATATTCTCTGTAGATGAAAAGGAGTTTTTTAAGGAGCATGATTTTCCTATTGGGCATCTTGATGAACTGAAGATGGCTGAAGAAAATGTGGCTATGTATAGACTAATTTCAAAGCCGTATGAAAGATTATATATGAGCTGGTCGCTTTCTGACTCAGAAGGGCAGGACTCCAAACCTTCTTCACTGGTTGATGCGTTCAGAACGGCTTTGCCAACAATCAAGATACATAAAGATGTAATATCAAGCGGATTAGATATGAATGTCATAAATAATCCAAAGACAGCTATGCGCCACCTTCTTAACCATCTTAAGGGTAGGAGGTCTCAAGAACACGTGGCGGATGAGAATAAAGCTAAGTTGATTACCAATTCGATAATTGCTTGGTATAGAAATAATGAACCGGAGATATTTGATACCGCTATGAAGGCAGCTAGGGACGATAACTCCGCGGAGTCTATTTCTAGTGCTATGGCGGAGAAGCTGTTCTCAAGAGGAAATGGTGAGTTTTCATTCTCGCCGACTAGAATCGAGAGCTTTAATCACTGCCCATTCAAGCATTTTGTGTCATATGGTTTAAGACCTAGAGAAGATCGTGAATTTATCGGCTCTTCTCGTGAGATAGGAGACATATACCACGAATGCATTATGAAGGTTTCCAAGAAACTTGAAACTGAGGGACTATGGGGTAAAATTACCGATGATGAATTGGAGAATCTTGTAAGCGACACCCTGACAGAAATCGCCGGAGACTATCGCGATGGCCTCTTTACCTCCGATGGTCGTGAACAGTATAGACTTGAGAGAGTCGCAAAAGTGTGCGCGCGCGTAGCGGGGAATCTCGCAGAACAGATGAGAATGGGTAAGGTCAAGTTGTCCTATTTTGAAGAGGAATTTAAGAGAGGTAAGCTTTTTGCTCCTATTGAACTCGAGATTGATGGTAAGAAAATTTTTATAGAGGGAAAAATCGATAGGGTCGATGTGTTTGAAGGCGGCGATATAAGAATAATCGACTACAAGACTGGCTCCGATAAGGTTGATATAGAACAGATGAGGTGTGGATACAAGATGCAGCTCATGGTGTACATGCAGGGCGCTAAGTCTGAGGAAAGGAAGCCTGCCGGGGTGTTCTACTACAATATCAAGGACGTTTCGGTGAATGTAGAAGGCTCGAAGGATGCTTCGGAGGTGGTGGATAACGAGCTCAAGAAAGGCTTGATTTTAAATGGGTTATGTGTCGATGAAAAGGATGTCATTGACGAGATGCCAAGTTCACTGCTCGGCAATAAGAAGATGATTATAGCGAGAGATTTATTCGAGAGCATAGAACAGGATGTATGCCAGTCGATTCACGATATCAGTGAGCAGATTGTAGCTGGAGATGTGAGCATATCTCCGACAAAAAAACGCACTGCAAGTGACACCAAAGGAGAATGCACATACTGTAGATACAGTTCAATCTGCAGATTTGATGTAACATATAGAGGAAACAAGTATAGGGAAGTAAATGGGTAAATTAAAGATAGCATCTATCGGAAGCAGCAGCTCTGGTAATGCGTATATCGTTTCAGATGGAAAAACGAGGTTGCTACTTGATGTTGGTCTCACAGCAAAGCGAATCAAGGAAGGGCTTGCTGAGTGCATGCTGAGCGCGGAAGATATCCAGGGGGTGTTCGTTACGCATGAACACACTGATCATGTCAAAAGCATAAGAGCCATCGCAAAAGCTTGTATTTATGCGAAAGTCTACACATCTCGAGGAACGATATATAACTGTGATAAGTTTGAATATGTAAAACCAGAGCAGCTAACACGCATAGCTGCACAGGATATGGTAAGAATTGGAGATATATGCATTAAGGCTTTTTCGCTTTCTCATGATGCCAGCGAACCAGTAGGCTTTAGCTTTATCGAAGATGGAGAGCAGCTTTCAGTTGCAACTGATACAGGTATAGTTACAGATGAGATTACTGAAGAACTTACTCGCGCAGATGCTATAGTGTTCGAAGCAAATCATGAGGAGAGTATCCTGCAGATGGGGGATTATCCGTATTCATTAAAGCAACGTATACTCGGAGAATATGGACATCTTTCAAATGTGACAAGCGGAATTGCACTCACTAGGGGGTTGCTTGCGAGAAAAGAATCAGGACTCGTAAGTTCAGAGCAGCGAATAATGCTCGCGCATTTGAGCACCCACAACAACACCCCGGATACGGCATTGCTAACTGTTAAGAACATTTTGCATGAAAATAATCTGCGCCAAGGAAATGATTTTACGCTCAAGGTAGCGGACAAGGACAAGTTAACGACAATGTAGCTATTTGATATTCTGATCATAGGAAGTTATATGAAAGTAAGAATAATTTGTATAGGAAAGCTAAAAGAAAAGTACTGGACTGCAGCTGCAGCAGAGTATAGCAAGCGAATATCAGGATATGCGAATATTGAGATTGTAGAACTCAAGGAGAGTAAGCTTCCTGCAAACCCATCTCCAACTGATGAGGATGCAGTGCTCATTCGCGAGGGACAGAACATCCTTGGCAGGATAAAGGAAGATGACTATGTGATTGCTATGGAGGTGGAAGGTGAACAGCTTGATTCTGTGGAGCTAGCTAAAAAAATTCAGTGTACGTTTGACACCAAGTCTTCTACTGTTGACTTCATCATCGGTGGTAGCCTTGGGCTCTCAGATAAAGTAAAAAAAAGAGCGAACTACGGATTATCATTTTCAAAGCTTACATTCCCTCATCAGATGGCAAGAATCATGCTTCTTGAACAGATATATCGAGCTTTTAAGATTAATAGTGGTGAGACTTACCACAAGTGAGTTTTCTGGTCGAGAGATTGTATCTAATAACAAAATCAATGTAATATGTAATAATGTAATTAACGCAGAAATAAATTACCATACAAGAAGACCTCCGTTTAAGCGGAGGTCTTCTTGTACTTTTTACTTTATACTTTGCGAACATTATGATGGATAGGGATGTCTCATAATGTCGTAAACTAATTTATCTAGCCAGCTGTGGCTTCTTTATCAAAGGGGCTACTGCCGGGATGACTATGCTGGTGAGAATAAGAATTCCACCAATCATACCAGTGGTACCTAGTCTCTCGCCTAGAAATGTATATCCGAGTATCGCAGTGACAAGCGGATTGAATGCGCAAAATAGCCCTGATATAGATGCAGATAATTTGCTCTGTGCAACCGGTTGAAGTGTGAAACCAAAGCAGGTGCACACTATTGCTAGAAATATTATCACTCCCCATGCTTTAGGTACAACAGGAAAGCTTGGCCCTTCGACAATCATAGCCAGAATAAATGATGAAGCGCCTATAAATGCAACCTGGACTATTCCAAGCATGAACGGATCATCGCGCTTAGAGAATCTATCGGTAGCGACCACTGCACATGTGTACACTAGTGCGCTGAGTATGCACATGAATTCTCCGAAAGTGAGTCCTATATGACCATCCTTAAGCGTTAGAAATCCAACGCCAGACAGTGCAACCAAAGCACTTAGAATTGAGGATGGACTAGGAACTCTTCTAACTAACAGTGCATCCGCTAATGGAACGAATATAATCGCTGTATTCTCTAGAAATGATGTAGTCGAAGAATTTGTTAACTTGAGTCCGATCAATTCAGTAGTCATCGTCAGCAAGAAGAAAAAACCAATTATCGAACCGTGGATAATAAGTTGTTTGTCTACTTTCTTAATATCTTTACGGAATATAATGAGTAAGATAATAGCAGCAAGTGGGAAGCGGTAGCCGTTCAATGTGAGCGGCCCCATATATGATAAACCCGTTGTTGCAAATAAGAGCGAGGTTGCACGCAGTGAAATTACTGTAAACAGCAGTATCATCGCACGGTTTTTTCTCTTTGTATCCACTTCGGATCCCCACTTTCTTTATGTAAACTGATGTGATTAAATTATAATAAAAAATCTATTTTGATAATATCGCTAAATAATCAAGTTTATTGTGATAAAATATCATAGCGTGACTGAGTCTTTAAAGAAGTTATGACTTTAAGATTGAAATGAGGAGATAAAATGGAAGTAGAGAAAGTTAAAGCACTTCTTCGTGCCATTGAGCTAGGGAACATGTCCTCGGCGGCTATGGAGCTCGGATACACTCCTTCAGGCATCAGCCGTATGATGGCATCATTGGAGGAAGAGACAGGGATGCGCCTTATAAATAGAAATAGAAATGGCATCTCTCCAACGCAAGAGTGCAAGCAGATTCTGCCTAGCTTCGTATCTCTAGCTAACTCTGCCAATCATTTGGAGCAAAAAATTGCAGAAATTAGTGGTGTTATAACAGGTGAGGTTCGTGTCGCTACAGCATACTCTACATATTACAAATTCCTTACAGATCTGATCAAGGAGTTTTGTGCAGAGTATCCCGGTATTGCGGTTGACGTTACAGCAGGAAGGAGCTCTGCTCTTATGGCTGAACTTGAACGTGATGAACTAGACTTTTGTCTTATAAGCTACCGCGAGGGAACTTGCGAATGGATACATCTCATAGACGACCCATTTTATATTTGGGTACCAGATAACCATCCTGCAGTTGCCGAGGGTGTTTATGATCTACATAGGATATACGATGATAGTTATATAGATTTATATCCTGGCAGAGAGAGTGACGGCTCTTTGATGTTCAAGTCGTATGATATCAATCCCACTATTAGGTACAAAACCTCAGATGCTTTCGCCGCATATTCAATGGTTGAAGCAGGATTAGGGGTCACTACTGTTAATGGTGTTTCAATAAATCAGTGGCATGGAAAAGTCACGGCACTACCAATTTCGCCGAGTTACAATGTACAGATAGGTATTGCAGTGCCTGAAGCTGAAAGAATTTCACCTGCTGCTAAAAAATTTAGGGATTTTGCACTTGTTTTTTTTGAAGAACATAAACAGCAGATGATGGAAAATATTAATGATAATGATAAAAAATAGTTTAATTTATATGCATACAATATATATAACTAAATGCTATATATGGCATAATGATAAAATATGGAGGTGTTCGGATGAATAAGAAACATAATAAAGCTGGTAATACAGTAGATGAGCATAATTTAGAGCATGCATTTAAGGCAGATAGACCACACAGAAATCGTAAGGAAAAAATGGCGAGAATTATGGCTATAGTGATGATCGTACTTATGGTAGGGTTTTCGTTTATAACCGCTGGTATATTTCTTTTAGATTAGAAAATAATTAAATAGATAAAAATTTGTGTAAAAACAGGTTGCATTATATTCCATGACAAGGCTTTGACAAGTCGAAGCCTTGTTTTTTTGCGATTTGCTGGTTTGTAAAGAATTTTAATGAGTGATATAATTCAAACTAAATCACGTCCTATATGATTTTAGGCCTTTTGGTTGATTTTACAGGACAGAAAGGATAATGCTTATGTCGATAGCAGATATTGAAAAGGTTAGAGAAGCTGAGGCTAAAGCAGCACAGATTAAAAAATCATCTGAAGAAGCTGCAGCTCAGATCATAGCTGACGGTAAGAAAGAATCTAAGGTTCTACTTGAAGATGCCGAAAAAAAAGGCACCGAAACTTACAAGGCTGCAATTGCATTCGCCGAAACTAAAGCAGAGGAGTCATATCAGAAGAAGATAGATTCAGAAACTGTTTTGTGCGAGCGACTTAAAGCATCAGCTAGAGAGAATCTCTCACAAGCAGCTTCAGCAATCGTCGGAAAGGTAGTGGGTACTTATGGCAACGATTAAAATGAAAAAGTTGTCCGTCATAGGTATGAATGATGAGAAGCAAGCAGTGATTAAGGAGCTCATGGATCTCGGCGTTGTCGAAGTCGCTAAGCCTGAAGACAAGCTTCAAAGCGAAGAGTGGAAGAACCTTGTGGTAAAGGATGGCGATGAAGCCACTTTGGCAGAATTCGACAAGAAAATCTCCGATGCTAACTCAGCACTATCTTTGTTAGATAGGTATGACGATAGCAAGAAGCCAATGTTCCCAGCCCGCAGGGTTGTGACAGAAGCAGAGTATAGTGAGATTTTAGGCAAAGAGAAGGAGTTCGAGGAGGAAGTACATCGCTTAAATGGGTATGGCAGTGCAATTGCCGATGCTTACAATAAAGCGAACTCGGCAGAGGTGCTCAAGCTATCGCTTGAACCTTGGAGAGCATACAAGCTTCCAATTGAGCTCACAGAAACAGAATGTCTAAGCATACGCATCGGGCTTATGCCACTGAATACGGATGTTCAAGAAGTCGAAAATGAACTGGAAGCTGCTGGATTACCTTCGGTAGTACAGTGTGTTAACAAGGACAAAGAACAGATGTATGTCAGCGTGTGGTATTTTAGAGACGATGAAGATGCAGCTCTTGAGATAATCAAGCACTTTGGCTTTACACTCGCTCCAATTGCTGAACTCAAGGGTACTGTAGAAGAGAATATCACCAGAGCCGAGCAGGCCGTTGTAGATGCTAATAGCGAGAGAGAGACTCTTGAGCTCAATGTCAAAGAGATGGAGTGTTCCAGGACCGACGTCGAATGTTACCATGACATCATGGTAGTTGGTCGTGATAAAGCATTCGTGCGCAGCAGACTTCTCACTACAGATGAGACGTTCACCTTTGATGGATGGACACCAAAATTCGCTTCTAGCAAGGTTGAGAAATTGCTAGAAAAATACACATGTTGGTACGAACTGACAGATCCTGATGAAGAGGATGAGGTGCCGGTACGCCTACAGAACAAAAAGTTCTTTGCACCTATTGAATTTATCACGGAGATGTATTCGTTACCTAACTGGAAAGAGATTGATCCGACATCGATATTCTCGATTTTCTATATCATCTTCTTCGGAATCATGTTTGGAGATGTGGGATATGGAATCATATTATGCGTTATGTCGGTATATGCACTTAAGAAGAATAAGCTGTACGAGGGAGGCGCATATAAGCTTCTGAAAGTACTCTTCTACAGCGGAATCTCCAGTATATTTTGGGGGATAATGTTCGGAAGCTTCTTCGGAGACCTCATCCCTGTAGTCGCAAAGACATTCTTCGGAAAGACAGTTGTCATCAATCCGTTATGGCTAGATCCAGCGAAATCACCGATGATATTCCTGGTGTTCTCGTGCGGACTAGGTGTTGTACATCTATTCGTCGGCATGGGAATCAAGGCTTATGAAGAGATAAGGGATGGGAAATTCCTGGATGCATGTAAAGATGTATTTGCATGGTATCTCATAGTTGCGGGAATCATATTGATGCTGTTTGGAAACAAGATTGCCTCTGGAGCGCCAGGTATTGGAAAGATTATGGCAATTGTTGGTCTTGTAGCAGCAATAATTCTACCGTTCATAACCAATAAGGGGATTACGAAAGGACTTGGTATTTGGGATATCTATAGTGGGTTGACAGGAAATTTATCCGATATACTCTCGTATTCGAGACTTCTCGGACTAGGTCTAGCTTCAACATCGATTGCACAGGTATTTAACTTCTTGGCTTCGATGGGAGGCAAAAGTGTAGTTGGAGTGGTTATGTTCCTAGTAATAGGAATTCTTGGACACACGCTAAACTTTGGAATCAACGCTCTTGGAGCATTTGTTCACTCCTGCAGACTTCAGTACGTAGAGTTCTTCGGTAGATTCTACGAAGGTGAAGGTAAAGCATTTGAACCGCTAAGCAGGGATACGAAGTATATTAATGTAATTAAGGAGGCAAAATAATGAGTTTAGGTCTAACTTTAGCTGTACTAGGTGCAGCAATCGCTACAATCGCGGGTGTAGGTAGTGCTATTGGTGTTGGTATTGCTGGTGAGGCAGCTGACGGTGTAATGTCTGGTGACAAGGTGAGCTTTGGTTCAACACTTGTACTTCAGGCTCTTCCTGGAACACAGGGTATTTACGGAATGGTTATCGCTATCCTGATTCTTACCAAGATTGGAATTCTCGGTGGCAACCTAGTAAGTGTTTCGACTACACAGGGACTTGCGTTCCTATTCGCAGGAGTTCCAATCGGAGTTGTAGGTATCGTATCTGGATATACACAGGGTAGAGCAGCAGCTGCTGGTATGCAGCTTATCTCCAAGAAAGATGGAGCTCTAGGTAACGCTATCATCTATGCAGTAATGGTAGAGACATACGCTATCCTAGCATTCATCATCTCGTTCCTCATGTACAACGGCGTTCAGATTGGTTAATCGCACACAAATCGTTGTAACTAGCTTATAGAAAGGGACGGTAAGAATGAGTATAGAGTCTATAACTGAGCGAATCCTAAGAGAGGCTCAGGCTTATTCCGACAGTCAGAGAAGCGAAGCAGAAGCAGTTAAGACAGAAATCCTCAAAAAAGCACAGATAGAGGCAGATGAGCTCCTACAAAGCTACGAGGATAGAGCTAAAAATGATGCTGAAGTTTTAGTTAGCAGAAGACAGTCGGTTGCAGACCTCGATGCGCGCAAGATGAAGCTCGCTGCTAAGCAGTCAGTTATTGATGAGTGCTACAAAGAAGCAGTTGATATGATTCTTAACCTAGAAACCGAAGAGTATGTTAAGTTTATCTGCAGACAGCTCGGCGCATATCAGCAAGAAGGTGGAGAGGTTCTGCTCAACAAATCAGATAGAGATAGAATAGGTGCGGATCTCGTGAACCTGTTCAAAGGAACAGCGCTTACACTAAGTGACGAGACCGTTGATATTGAAGGTGGATGTATACTTAGAAGAGGTAAAATATCCTACAATGCTTCTCTAGAGAAGCTATTATCAAATGCAAGAGAAGAGTTGACCGCAGAGGTTGCTGGAATTCTATTCAAGTAACCGTTTTAACCAGAAAGGAGGCATATTTTGGGAACTGATTTCGTATATGCGAGCTCATATGTGAGAAGCCAAGAAGGCAAGTTGCTTTCAAGTGAGCAATTACGCAATATGACAGAGTCTAAAAATATCGACGATATATGCAAAGTTCTGCAAGATGCTGGTTATGGTTCAGAAGGTAACGCTTTAACTGCGACAAATTATCAGGAAGTGCTTAAGGAAGCAGAAGCCTCGTTCTTCGCTGAGGTGAAAGAACTAAGCAAGAACAACGCGGCACTAAGCATATTCTGCTACCCTGCCGACTACCACAATTTAAAGGTACTACTCAAGTCGGAATCTCTGGGCGTTGATAGGGCTGAACTGCTCATGGATAGCGGAACTATCAGTGCGAGCGATATGGCTAAGAGTGTCAAGGAGCGTGCAACTATGAATCTCACAGAGAATATGGCGAGCGCACTTGCTGAAGCGGTAGATGTTCATGCTCGTACTAATGATCCGCAAATGATTGACTTTGTCTGTGACAAGTACTGCTTTGCTGATATAATCGAAGCGGCCGAGCATTCGAAGAACAGCTATGTTAAGGGATATGTAGCCCTTTGGATTGATACCATTAATTTAAAGACCTTTGCGAGAGTCAAGAAGATGGGTCAGCCTTGGAAATACTTTGAAAATGTATTTATCCCTGGCGGAACGGTAGATGTGCAGATATTCCTAGGCAGCTATGAAGATGACTTCAAGCAAGCAGCTGAGAAATTTCAGGCTTATGATATTGCAAAAGCGGTAAGCGAAGGAGGGGAACAAATCGATAATAGCGGTGATTTTACACTGCTTGAGAAGATTTGCGATAACCTTCTTGTGGAATATAGCAGGGAAGCTAAGACATTGACATTTGGCCTTGAGCCACTTGTTGCTTATCTCGTAGCTAGGCAAAATGAGATTAAGGCTATCCGCATAGTGCTTGCTGGTAAGCTAGCCAAGATGAGCCCAGAATTAATTAGAGAAAGACTGAGGGAGACTTATGAGTAAGATTGGTATTATCGGTGATGCCGATAGTGTGATAGGCTTCAAGGTCTTTGGGCTTGATGCATTCACTTGTAGAAACAAGGAAGAAGCTGCAGATAAATTGCATAGTATCGTAAAGGATGATTATGGAATCATCTACATCACTGAAAAGTATTATAAAGAAATAGGTAATGAAATCGCAAAATATGAAACCCTTCGTATTCCAGCAATAGTTCCAATTCCTGGAAGCGACGGGAGCTATGGCGCAGGTCTTAACAACGTCAAGAGAGCTGTTGAGAAGGCTGTTGGTGCAGACATACTATTTGGCGATAAATAATGGAGGTAATCATGGAACAAGGTAAAATCGTTAAGATATCCGGACCTCTAGTAGTTGCTTCGGGCATGAGCGACGCAGATATGTATGACGTAGTTAAGGTCGGAAATCAGGGCCTTACTGGAGAAATTATCGAGATGCGCGGTGGAAATGCTTCGATTCAGGTATATGAGGAAACCGCTGGTCTACAGCCAGGTGAGCCAGTTTATTCGACTGGAGCACCGCTGTCTGTAGAACTCGGACCGGGACTTATTGAGACTATTTACGATGGAATTCAGAGACCGCTATCTGTGCTTCTCGAGAAGACAGGTACCAATATCGCTAGAGGCGTATCGGAGCCAGCGCTTGATCGTGACAAGAAATGGGATTTCATTCCAGTTGCAAAGGTTGGAGACGAGGTTTCAGCAGGAGAAGTTCTCGGTACAGTTAAGGAGACTATCGCTGTAACACAGAGAATTATGGTTCCTTACAAGGTTAGCGGTAAGGTTAAGAGCATCGAAAGCGGTAGCTTTACAGTAGATGAGACTGTAGCAGTTATCGAGGATACATCTGGAAAAGACATCGAAGTTAAGATGATGCAGAGATGGCCAGTAAGAGTTGAGCGCCCTTACAAGGAAAAGCTTTCTCCTGAAGAGCCACTGATTACAGGACAGAGAGTAATCGACACAATGTTCCCAATCGCAAAGGGTGGTGTAGCTGCCGTTCCGGGACCTTTCGGTTCAGGAAAGACAGTAGTACAGCATCAGTTAGCTAAGTGGGCAGATGCAGACATTGTAGTTTATATCGGATGCGGAGAGCGCGGAAACGAGATGACTGACGTACTCAATGAGTTCCCAGAGCTCGTTGACCCTAAGACGGGTGAATCTCTGATGAGAAGAACTGTCCTCATCGCTAACACTTCCGACATGCCGGTAGCTGCAAGAGAAGCATCCGTATATACAGGAATCACAATTGCTGAGTACTTCAGAGATATGGGTTATTCAGTAGCTCTCATGGCTGACTCAACATCGAGATGGGCTGAGGCTCTAAGAGAGATGTCCGGTCGTCTTGAGGAAATGCCTGGTGAAGAAGGATACCCAGCTTACCTAGCATCCAGACTTGCACAGTTCTACGAGAGAGCTGGTAAGGTTGTATGCCTTGGAAGCGAGGGAAGAGTTGGAGCGCTATCCGCAATCGGAGCTGTATCGCCTCCAGGAGGAGATATTTCCGAGCCAGTATCACAGGCTACACTTCGTATCGTAAAGGTATTCTGGGGACTAGATGCTAACTTAGCACACGCTAGACACTTCCCAGCAATCAACTGGCTAAACAGTTATTCGCTATACGCAGATAGACTTAACGTATGGTTTGCAGAGCATGTTAACAAGGAATTCCCAAATCATAGAGCAAGAGCTCTCAAGCTGCTTCAGGAAGAAGATGAACTGAACGAAATTGTACAGTTAGTCGGAGTAGACGGTCTCTCTAAGGAAGATCAGCTAAAGCTTGAAGTCTGCAAGATGATTCGTGAGGATTATTTGCACCAGAATGCGTTCCACGAAGTTGATACATTTACATCTACGAATAAGCAGTTTAAGCTTCTAGACCTGATTCTGCGTTACTATGATGAAGGACTAATGGGACTTCATGAGCATGCCGACTTTAAGGCAATCACTTCACTTCCTCTAAGAGAGGATATAGGAAGATTTAAATACCTCGAAGAGGATGAGGTAGATAGAGAGTATGCTGCACTTGTAGGCAAGCTAGAGGCTTCTATAGAAGAGCTTATTAAGAAGGCAGGTGAAATGAATGATTAGAGAATATAAGACTATTTCTGAAGTAGCCGGCCCTTTGATGGTTGTTAAAGGTGTAGAAGATGTAGGCTACGATGAACTAGGTGAGATCGAGCTTGCAAATGGCGAGCTAAGACACTGCAAGGTTCTCGAGCTTAACGGAACAGATGCTGTTGTACAGTTATTTGAAAACTCCGCAGGAATGAACCTCAAAGAAAGTAAGGTGAGATTCCTAGGTCACGGAAATCAGCTGGGTGTATCTCTAGATATGCTCGGAAGAGTATTTGACGGAATGGGCAGACCTATAGATGGTGGTGCTGAAATTATTCCTGAAGAGTACCTTGACATTAACGGACTCGCTATGAATCCGGCTGCGAGAGAGTATCCATCTGAGTTCATTCAGACAGGTGTATCCGCTATAGACGGACTTAACACCCTAGTAAGAGGACAGAAGCTTCCTATATTCTCAGGATCAGGGCTTCCTCATGCAAATCTCGCAGCTCAGATTGCAAGACAGGCTAAGGTTCGTGGTACCGACAGTAAGTTCGCTGTAGTGTTCGCCGCCGTAGGTATCACTTACGAGGAAGCTGAGTTCTTCATGACAGACTTCCGCAAGAGTGGAGCTATCGACCGTTCAGTAATGTTCCTCAATCTCGCTAATGACCCTGCTGTAGAACGTATTGCGACGCCTCGTATGGCGCTCACTGCAGCTGAGTACCTAGCATTTGAGCAGAACATGCATGTTCTCGTTATCATCACAGATATTACGAACTACGCTGAATCTCTTCGTGAGGTTTCCGCTGCTCGTAAAGAAGTTCCAGGACGTCGTGGTTATCCAGGATATCTGTATACTGACCTTGCTACAATGTATGAGAGAGCTGGTAAAAAGAAGGGAATCGATGGTTCAATCACTATGATTCCAATCGTATCGATGCCTGAGGATGATATCACTCACCCAATTCCTGACCTTACAGGATATATCACAGAGGGACAGATTATCCTATCTAGAGACCTATATAGAAAGGGTGTTACACCACCAATCGATGTACTACCGTCGCTATCACGTCTGAAGGATAAGGGTATCGGTGAAGGCAAGACTCGTAAGGATCATGCAGACGTACTGAATCAGCTCTTTGCTATCTATGCAAGAGGTAAGGAGTGTAAGGAGCTCATGGCTATTCTCGGTGAAGCTGCGCTCAGCGATGTTGATAAGCTTTATGCAAAGTTTGCCGATGAATTTGAGAACAAGTACGTATCTCAGGGATACGAGAAGGATAGATCCATTGAGGAAACACTAGACGTTGGCTGGGAGCTTCTCAGAACTATGCCTAGATCAGAGCTCAAACGTGTAAAGAAAGAGTACCTCGATGAATTTTATGAGCAGAAGTAGCTCAGTAAGAAAGGGATGATCTTATGGCAAGACTAAATGTTAATCCAACTAGAATGGTCATGTCTAAGCTTAAAGGGCAACTCAAGGTAGCTATCAAAGGTCACAAGCTCATGAAGGATAAGAGAGATGAGCTTATGCGAATCTTTCTCGATCTCGCTAGAGAGATTAAGGCACTTCGTGAAGAGGTGGAGCCAATGCTTGAAGAGGTATATGGAAGTTTCTCTGTAGCGCGTGCTGTAATGACACCAGAGATGCTGGAAGAAGCTTTAATGTACCCTAAGCAGAGCGTTAAACTCGTTGCGACAGAGAAAAACGTAATGAGTATCGATGTTCCGTCTTTCGACTTTGAGCAGGAGAATACGCAGACTGGAAGCGTGTATCCTTACGGATTCGCGACCACATCAGGAGAACTCGATAAGTCTATTGAAAAGTTGTCGATTCTATTTCCTAAACTGCTTCAACTTGCAGGAATGGAGAAGGAAGCTATGCTCATAGCTGACGAGATTGAGAAGACCAGAAGACGTGTTAATGCTCTTGAGTATGTCAAGATACCAAACTACCAGGAGACCATCAAGTATATCAAGATGAAACTTGATGAGAACGAGAGAGGTAATCAGACAAGACTCATGAAGGTTAAGGACATGATGCTGAAAGAGAATATCGAACAGCAACGTGCCAAGGATGCTGAGATGCTCGCCCAGATGGCAGAGTAAGAGCTTGGGCATAACAATCTAATAAGAAACTAGCGAGATGTAGACTATCTGCATCTCGCTTTTTTAGTGGTAATTAATTATTTTAGCTATCAAGGTACGGAGAACCACGTGCTAAGAATGTACATTATTTATACAAGAGAATACGTTGACATATGATATTAAAGTGATATCATAACCATATAAATAGCACAGCAATTATGACGATGACAGAGTATCAGCCCACAATCGTTCTTATGGTAAGAGCGATAAATGCGGCGAAGGAACCTGTGTGTGATTACATAAAAGTGCCAGATACCATACCCATGAAAGGAGGATGAAATGAAAAAGGTTATAACTTATATAAAAAATCATATCCCTCTGAGGCAGATTATTCCATTAATTTTGCTAACGATAATGTTCAGATTAGCTATAGGAGGATTATATGAACTTTTTGTTGAATCTTATATGGATACTTATGGCAATGAGAGTAAAAATGCATATGTATCGGGCTTAGACATAGTCCTCACGGGATTTGGTATATTCATGTGTTTATACGCGATAGTTGTCTATATCGTTGAGAGGCGAAGTCATCTGCCATTTTGGTATGGGAGATGTCAGAGCGCGGGATCTAATGCCAATGCAGTTTTTGAAGCAGCCATTGGAACATCGCTCTTACGTCTTTCGCCAGCTGTAACTGCAGTCATTGCGATGATATTCATTATTATATTTACAATAGTAAGCAATATTACGACTAAGCATAGAGAAGAAATAAAACAAAGGTATGTAGGTCATATTGGAAGAACAGTAGACGATTTGAAGCTTAAAGGTAAAGTGGATTTTGGCGGCGAGGTGCTACATGCTCTCGGTAGAGAGGTTATTCCTAAAGATACAGAAGTTAAAGCTGTAGACATTGATGGGTATAATATCGTAGTAGAGAGACTTATAAAAGAATAACAATAAAAGAGCTCTGAAGTTAACTTCGGAGCTCTTGCTTTTGCATGTTGTGAAGATTGCTTGAACTTAGTTTTATAAAAATGTAAATTTAGCTGAGTACGGAAATATCTATTCCTTCTCTACCTTCGAGAAATTTCTTGATGAGTGAAAGTGCTATTTTTACTCCGCCCTCGCTGACAGACTCAATATTAAGCGGCATCACAGGGTCGTGAAGTGACTTCCTAAGCAGGAACCAACCATCATGACCATCAAGGCTATAGTTAATCCGTACTCCTTCGTAGTTAGGAAGCTCGAGCGATAGACCTTCATTCTGCTCAACCCAAGCTTTCATGTCCTCGAGGATTTTATCTCCAACTTCACCAAAGTTATCTGTAGTCAGATTAAATCTAATCTCTACTGATTCAGCAGGTTCGGCGAGGGTTGCAATCATGTGCTCAATGCCTTTGCCTTCCTTTTTGAGGTTAGCCGCATTGATAATAGTTTGAACAGCAAGGAAAGCACCGTCATCTAGATAGTAGTTATCAGAGTAAGCTGCGTGGCCCGAAGTCTCGATAGCGAGGAATGCATTTTCGCCTTCCTTTGATAGTTCAATAGCCTTATTTATAACGTTTTTGTAGCCTCTCTTGTATCTGAGGTGCTTTAAACCGAGCTTATCTTCGAGAAATGTGTGCAGTTCATTTGAAGTGATGCTGTCCGTAACGACTGTACCACCTGGATAATCATCTGCACCGATTGCTGCTGCGAGAGCAACGATGGCATTTCTGCTGATAGGCTTACCCTCGGATGTTACAGCAGCACTTCTGTCAACGTCAGTATCAAATATGATTCCGAGGTCAGCGCCTGTCTCGCGCACCTGTTTGCAAATCGACTCCATAGCATCCTTGTTCTCAGGGTTTGGCTGGTGGTTAGGGAAAGTACCATCAGGATCAAGGAACTGACTGCCACTGATATCCGCACCAAGAGGGGCGAGGACGTTATTAGCAAAGAAACCGCCAGCACCATTTCCTGCATCTACAACAATTTTCATGTTGCTTAAATCACCACCAA
Organism: Mogibacterium neglectum; assembly: GCF_030644205.1. Taxonomy (NCBI): domain Bacteria; kingdom Bacillati; phylum Bacillota; class Clostridia; order Peptostreptococcales; family Anaerovoracaceae; genus Mogibacterium; species Mogibacterium neglectum. The sequence goes on along the minus strand of NZ_CP128647.1, from coordinate 1,358,442 downwards.
CTCCCGTGCTGATCATCGAACGGAGGTGAGCAGCATACATCTGCATTAGGTTCACGCTCTCAGCGTTGTATTCGAAGGGAAGTATGTGTGCGCTTGCCGCGTATTCGAGCACTTCCTTTATATCTGCTTTGTTGAGTCCGCCTTCAGCGGTAAAGAATTTGAAACCGTTTCTGTTAAATGGCAGATGACTCGCCGTAACCATTATTGCTCCATCAAATTCGTAGAACGGCATAACTGTCGACATGTACATAGCCGGGGTGGAAGCTAGACCTGCATCGCTTACTTGAACACCTAGATATGCCATGCCAGACATGAGTGCATCAGCTAGGTCTGGACCAGTGATGCGAGGATCTCTTCCTACGCATATCTTGAGGTCGAATGAGTTCTTCCCTACCTTGAAGCCTAACCAGTGTGCAAATGCCGCACCAATTGCAAGTGCATTGTACCTTGTCAGGTTTACGTCCTCACCTTCAACTCCGTTCATAGCGATTCCTCGAATGTCGCTACCGTTTTGAAGTTTTAAAATTTCTTTGCCCATTTTCTACTCTCCATATATAAATGTATTAAGTACGCTATGACGTAAATCACAGAACCGTCAAAATCATCGCTTGCAAATTGCTATAATAAACTTGCGCTGATATCATTATACAGAATAATGTGATGAAAATGTTATGATACTTATTAATAATACAGTTCGTTTCATGATATTGAGTTCAATATTTTGCAATGATATAATCTAGTTTCATGAGGTGTGTTCATAAGATTTAATACAGAAGGGGATATGACTATGATAAGTGATAAATATAAAGGCATTGAAATAAAGGCATTGAAGCAAGCGACCACGTGCCTTAAACTCGTGAGTTAGAAGCAAAAGAAACTTATAAGATAACGGTGGCTAAGAAAAGTAAAATGGATAAGAAGGAAAATATGAGCAAAAAGACCAACAAGAGTAGCAAGAGAAATAGTGCGATGGACTGGGCATTTAGGGTAATCATATTCTGCTTGGTTTGTGTGATTGTGGTAAGTGGATACAAAGTCGGAACGGCACTTTATAAATACTACCATTCAAGAAGTGGATTTAAGCAGGTTGCAAAGGAAGCAAAAGTGGATCCTAATCAATTCACGGGTGTTGTAGATTTTGATGCACTTAAGAAATTGAATCCTGATGTAGTTGGATGGATTTACCAGAAAGATACCATAATCAACTATCCAATAATGCGCGGAAAAGATAATGACCAGTACTTACACTCTGACATTAACAAGAAGTATAGCGTTTCCGGTTCGATTTTTATGGATTATAGGAACAGTGCTGATTTCTCTGATTTCAATACGATTATTTACGGGCATCATATGCATGATGGCAGCATGTTCAAATCGCTAAGAGGTTACACAAAAGAGACGGACTACTACAAGGATCATAAGACTTTTGAACTTATTACACCTGATAAAAAGTATCATCTGCAAATAATTTCGTCATATATTACTCCGGCTACGAGTGATGCGTACAAGTATTCGTTTAATAATCAAGCAGATAAACAAGCATTTATTAACTATTCAATAAAGAAATCTAAAATTAGCACAGGCATTACTGCGACAACGAATGACAAGATTATTACACTCAGCACTTGTGCATATGACTTTGATGAAGCCAGGTATGTTGTAGTGTGCAAGGCGATACCTTGGACTAAGGAAGAAATCAAGGCGGGTAAGAAACTGCAGGTGAAGCTTGATAAGCAGAAATGATATTTAACTCCATCGTGGAATAAGTGAATAAATATCTATTTACAATAATTATAAATTAAAAGACGCTTAACATAACTGAAATCAATGGCCTTTGAGTTTGCCAATGACATGATTCACGGTTAGGCGTCTCTTTTATTTATATACTGGTGACTATGTTGAAATTTCAATTAAGACTAGTCTGCATCTATATATGCAGTAATTATTTTGAATTTACATCTTATTCAATATAATATAAGTATAAATGATCTTTGTGTCTACTATCACTTTATAATAACTAACAGCAAAAATACGAGAGGCGCCAATATGAGTATCGATAAAACAAAGATTCGCGATGAACTGCTGCCCGATATAAGGAGTTACGCAGATAACACACCACTTGCAGATGAGAATACCTTAGATTGTAGTCTAGGCATAAATCCCTACGGATTTCCTGATGTAGTTGTGGATATTGTCCATAGTTTTGATGTAAACAGACTTTATCAATACCCGCATAGCGAAGAAGCACAGGAAGCTGTAGTCAAGTACTGGCAAGACTATGCTTTCATTGAGCCGGAAAATGTTGTTATGACCGACGGAAGTGTTTCGGCATTAAATCTTCTAGTAAATGTTTTTGCAAAACCTGATGCTGAAGCAGTCATGTTTATGCCGACATTTACCGACATGGTCGAGTACTCGCGGATAATGGGCGTGAAAGTGCAGGGGATAGCTATGAGCGATAAGAATAATTTTAAAGAGGACGTGGATAGATTAATTGCTGCGATAGATAGCAATACTTCGTTCGTATACATTGATAATCCCAACAATCCGACAGGGCAGTTTCTATCCAATGCTGAACTTGAGCGCATAGTTAGCAAGTGCGAGGAGCTGAAAGTTTATGCGATAATAGATGAAGCTTATGCAGACTTTATCCCGCGAGAAGAATCAGCGGTAATGCTCGGACCAAAATATAATCACATGATTAGTGTTCGTACTTTTTCCAAAGGGTTCGGACTTGCAGGGGCGAGAGCTGGCTATATTATCACCAACAAAGAGCTTGTCAAATACATCAAGAAGGTAAGTAATCCATATATGATGAATGAGATGAGTCGTGCGATAACAGCTGCAATTCTCAATTACGACGTCCAACCTGTAGAGCATGGAACGGACTTTACCATTATCAAGGGTGCACTTCGTGATGCGTGCGGAAGTAAAATAATCATGGCTGAAACAGATGATAGAGTGCCTATTTGTCTATTAAGACATATAAATGAAGAGGTGGATCTACAGAAGCTTCTAATGAAGGAGAACATCTTGACCTGTAGTGGTAGCGAGTTTGAACCGCTCGGTAAGAACTGTGTCAGGTTGCGTGTTCCAACGTTAAAAGATGCAGGTAGGCTAATCAAAGCAATTAGGAATATAGTTAGTGCGTGAAATGCGTACTGTGAGCGATGATTAAGAAATAAATATAATTATGTGCATGGAGAGGGGCGAAAATAATGATTAAGGACTTAATTAAGAAAAACAGAAGTGTAAGAGGTTACGACATTTCAAGAGAAGTAACTAATGAAGAGCTCCGTGGGATGGTTGACTGTGCCAGACTATCTGCATCAAGTGTTAATATGCAGCCACTTAAATATGTGACTGTAAACACTCCAGAAGGAAGAGACAAAATAATCGGGCAGATATCATTCGCGGCAAAATTGTCAGAACTTCATCTCCCCTTCTCGGGCACCGAACCGATGGCATACATAGTTATCTGTCAGGATAAAAATATCAGTAAAAGTGAAACAGGGTATCTCACGGATGCGGGAATCGCCGCTCAATCCATAACTTTAGCAGCTGCAGAGATGGGTCTTGGAGCCTGCATATTAGGATACTTTTCGTCAAAGGAAATGGCTAAAGTTCTAAGACTGACTGAAAATCTTAGACCGCTACTTGTGATAGCATTAGGCAAATCAATCGAAGATATCAGGATAGTTGAGATTGAAGAAGATGAATCAACTGATTATTATCGTGATGAAAACAGGGTGCACTATGTCCCTAAACGAAAGCTGGATGATGTGATAGTTGAGTGGGAGTAGCAATCGGGCTTGAGACCGATTGCTACGTCTACCCAGTTAAGTCGAGTGCTTGCACGATGGCTTAACTGTTGGTAGCCCCTCTGCAAGGGTCAGTAGACGAGAACAAGTGCAGAAGCTCGAAGTTCGAGTCACTGAGCTACTGCAAGTGGGAATAGCCCGAGCGGTTTTACACTCGATATGCAAGACACTGAACTATTGCTGAAGCCCGTCCCTTTACAGCTTTCCTACATGGGATTTTGCAGTATAGGAATCTATATTTATTTCAATTACCGTAACCGCATCTGCCATTTTTTCATTGATTTCATGCTCCTCACCGGATTGTAATTTCATAAGAATGCGAAGCGCCTCACATTTATCTTCAGTATTCTGAAGAATCGTCGCTCTGCCACGGCACATAACACTCGCATATTCCGCACTATATTTGCAAGGAGTGTCTGCTATGATGAGTTTTTCCCCACAATCAATTTCAACAAAAACGCTGTTGTTTTTCTGAAGACAATCCAGCTTATGCCCTTCTTTTGCACAATGAACATAAAAAGTCAATTTCTTTCCGTCTAGTTTGTATCCGTAATGAAGCGAAACAATATAAGGGTATTCATCATCAAACATTCCGAGATGCAAATATCTTGCTCTTGCCAGTATTTGTTCAATTTTATGAAGATCTACGATTTCTCTATCTTTTCTTCTCATACTTTTATATTCCTTTCAATCGGCATTAAGTGTATATACGGATTATAGGCATTTCTTTTCAAGGTAAATTGTAAAATCAACTTGAACACCTGAATAAAAAAGTAATCCATGATAGATTATTTGATAGAATTAAGTTAGCAAAAAAATTCACGAAAGGAATCAACATCATGGATTAACTCAATTCTACTACACTTACACCTGATATGGAAAGAAGTCAGAACTTTAAATTTCAATTTTAGCATCAATCTTTTCTTGACATTATACATATTAATTGATAATATAACGGTGTTATATAACAGTGTTACATGATGACGTAGTTTAACTACAGGAGCAATATGAATACTAAGCCTTTCACCACAGATGAATTGCAAACCAAGCACAAGATTATAGAAGCTGCGCTTTATGAATTCGAGCAGAACGGGTATCAGGGAGCATCTTTGCGTCAGATTGTTAGAAATGCAGGGGTGACCACAGGAGCATTTTATGGATATTATTCCAGTAAGGTGGAATTATTTGAGGATATAGTTGGAGAGCATTATAACGCCATGATGCAGCACTATATAGACGTTCAAGAATCGTTTGCCGGCAAAGAATTTGATGAACAGAAAGCGGATATGACCGAAGTGTCCCGTGATTGTATGCATTGGATGTTAAATTATGCATATGATCATCTAAGAGAAGTAAGACTTATGCTCCTGAAATCAGAAGGAACAAGGTTTTCGGATTTTGTAGACCGATTAGTTGAGATTGAAATTGAATCTACTGAGAGATTCAAAGTGGATCTCCGAAGTGATGTTAATGAACAGACTCAAGAACTTCTGGATATCGATTACAGATTCGAGCATATTATGGCGACAAGTATGTTTAATGCTTTTCGTGAGCTTATAGTTCACGATATGACTTATTCAGAGGCTAAGGTACAGCTTGAGCTCATCCGTAGATTTTATACTGCGGGATGGCAGGAGTTATTTGGTGGTATTTTTTAAGCGGATATTTCTATGCGAAGATACCGCTTTTTTTGAAAACTCAAGTTAGTCTAAACTAACTAACGAGCGGCTATTGATTACGAACACCCATTTATCAATATATACTATCAATTTTCAAACAATTTTAACTATCTAACGATAAGGAGGAAAACACATGAATGATTCTTCAGGACGTCAGGGCAGCAATGCGCTTGCTATAATCAAACGATTTGCGAGTACACGAAAAAGTAAATACATTTTATCCGTGATATTCGCTTTGCTGGGAGTAATTTGTTCCCTCTTTCCATATTACCTGATGAGCTGCATAGTTGTTAAACTACTAGATGGGGTTAGGGATTGGAATGCCTATATGAACTATTTTATATTGATGATTATTATGTGGACCTTAAGGGCGTTGCTGCATTCTGTATCTACAGGTTTTTCACACGCTGCAACCTTTGCAGTTCTAGGAGACATAAGAAAAGCACTCTGTTTCAAACTTACTCGAATGCCGTTGGGAGATGTTAAACGAATTCCGTCGGGTTCTCTAAAGAGTATTATAGTTGAGAGAGTAGATAGCCTTGAAACTACACTTGCGCACATTGTGCCGGAATTTACCGCAAATCTCATTGCGCCGGTAGCAGTTCTTGTTTATATCTTTACTATTAATTGGAAACTGGGTATTGCAAGTATTATGACACTGCCTGTGGCAGCTTTCTGTATGGGAATGATGACCAGAAACGCCGGAAGTCGCTGGGCAGATTGTGTGGAAAAGACAAAAATTCTCAATGACACTGCAGTCGAATATATCAACGGAATTGAGGTAATCAAGGCGTTTGGGAAGACGGATAGCTCCTATGAAAAATTTGAGAAGGCTGCACATGACGGTGCATACTGCTTTATCGATTGGATGAAGGCTGCTATTCTATTTTTTACAATTGGTATGGCTATAACACCTACAACTATTCTAACCATAATACCAGTTGGAGGGATTCTCTTCATGCATGGTTCAATCACGGCAGGAGAGCTTATCACGGTACTCATCCTCTCTGTGGGCATGCTGGCACCACTAATAACTGTTATGTCATATACAGATGATATGGCAAAGATAGAAATCGTATTCGGCGAAGTTCAGAAAATCCTTGATCGTAAGGAGATGGAGCGACCTAAAGAAACAATCAGGCAACCCGAGGGAAATGATATTGTCATTAAAAACGTCAGATTCTCATATGAAGAAGGTGCGGAAATACTACATGGGATAAATTTATCTATCAAAGAAGGTAGCGTAAATGCGCTTGTAGGTCCGTCAGGGTCAGGTAAATCCACGATTGCCAGGCTTATTTCAGCATTATGGGACGTAGATAGCGGTGAGATTACCTTTGGCGGAGTTAATATCAAGGATATGAGCTGGGATGATTATAATACAAAGATTGCTTACGTATCTCAGGATAACTATCTGTTCAATCGTTCGGTCATGGATAATATTCGTATGGGACGAAAAGGTGCAAGTGATGAAGATGTCATCGAAGCGGCGAAACGCTGTGGCTGCCATGATTTTATCATGGGGTTGGAAAAGGGATATGACACTATAGTCGGCGATGCCGGAGGACACCTTTCCGGTGGTGAGAGGCAGCGTATCTCTATAGCAAGAGCGATGCTCAAGGGCGCACCAATTGTTATTCTTGATGAAGCTACAGCTTACACTGATCCGGAGAGCGAAGCGGTTATACAGCGTTCAATTGCCAGTATGATTAAAGGGAAAACTCTTATCGTCATAGCACATAGACTATCCACCATAGTTGATGCAGATCAAATAATCGTAGTGAATGATGGATATATTGATGATATCGGTACTCACGAGCAACTCCTCAAGAAAAACGGGCTTTATAATAAAATGTGGGTTGCTCACGTATCGGCAAGAGATACTGTAGACGGAGGTGAGTCTGATGTTTAAAATTCTGATGAAATTCTTTGAGTTCTCAGGAACTGAAAATAAAAAAAGATATTATGAAGCTATAGTTCTTGGTGTAATTGAGGCTGTTGGTCAAGCTATGAAGATTCCGGCAATCTATATTCTAGTAACAGGTGTAGTTCGCGGTGATGTAACTTACAGAACAATTATGCTGTCGCTCGCAGTTTTGGTTGGAGGAATGGTGGTTCAATGCATTGTATCCCGGAGAAGCAAGATGCTGCAGACAATTGCAGGATATACAACCTGTGCAGGAAAGAGAATAGAGATAGCCGAACATCTTCGTTATGTACCCATGGGATATTTCAATGAGACATCGCTTGGCAATATTACAAGTATAACTACTAACACTATGGAATTGCTGGCTGACGTTGCAACACGTGTTGTAATGCTGACGCTGGGAGGTACGCTTGAGTCTTGCTTGATTACAATTATGCTGTTGATATTTGACCTTAGAATAGGGGCAGTAGCTCTTGTCGGATTACTTATATTCTTTGTAATCAATTCTTTTCTACAACGACATTCAGTTGATGTATCGAAGCAAAAGCTTGATAAGGATACTGCGATGGTTAGTGAAGTACTGGAATTTATACAGGGTATTACAGAAGCAAAGAATTTTAAACTTATCGGAGAGAATAATAAAAAGCTGGATATTTGCATTGATGATGCATCTAAAGCAAACATCCGCATGGAATTCAAAATTGTGCCATTCGTTTCACTGCAGAGCTGGGTTATTAAGATGACGGGAGTCATGATGTGCATGCTCTCTTTGCGATTCTATTTTGCAGGCACTATGGATCTTGCGACCACCATAGTTATGATGATTGCATCCTTCTTGATGTATGCTGCACTTGATTCTGCCGGCAACTTTTCGTCTCTTCTTCGTGCAGTTGATATCTCTGTTGATAAAGCGAAATCTGTATTGGCTATCGAGAATATGGATATTGATGGAGAGCATATTGAGACTGAAACACAGAATATTGAGATGGAAAACGTAGATTTTGCGTATGACACTAGAAAGGTTATTGATGATATAAGCCTTTCGATTCCGGAGAAAACAACGGCGGCCTTTGTCGGTCCATCTGGAAGCGGAAAGACTACGATTTGTCACCTTATAGCAAGATTTTGGGATGTGCAGTCAGGGCAGGTCAAATTGGATAATAGAGATGTTCGAGCATATAATATGAACTCTCTTATGGAGAACTTCAGCTTTGTGTTCCAGTCCGTATATTTGTTCCATGATACGATTGCCAATAATATCAGATTCGGCCAACCTGAAGCTTCAATGGATATGGTCATAGATGCAGCTAAAAGGGCTTGCTGCCATGACTTTATAAGCAAACTTCCGGACGGATATGATACAGTTCTAGGAGAGGCAGGTGCCAGCCTTTCAGGTGGTCAAAAGCAGCGTATATCTATTGCTCGTGCTATCATGAAAGATGCACCAATCATTATACTTGATGAGGCTACAGCTAATGTTGATCCTGAGAACGAGCGTGAACTCATGCTTGCGATTAAGGAACTTACCAAAGAGAAGACAATATTGATGATTGCACATAGACTCAAAACTGTGCGTAATGCGGATAGAATATACGTTATTGATAAAGGCAAAATTGCACAGCAGGGTACTCATGAAGAGTTGATGAAGAATGAAGGAATATATAGAGACTTTGTGTCAGCTCGCTCTGAAGCGATTGGTTGGAAACTTTAATAAGAGACATGTACAATAAAGTCATAGTTAAAATTCAGATACATCATAAAATCATGTAAAACACGTATAATACAATTAAAGTATCCTTATGAAAAAGAAAAGTTTGAATTTAATATTATATTTTGGTTTATACATAATTATCTGTCTGTCTATCATTGTTTCAGGTTGTGCAGTAAAACCATCAAGAGAATACGGGGTTTTTCTAGGTATCAATAGCGAACAGAAAGAACGGCTGCGTGACTATCGGATTGTAGTAATTGAACCATCTGAATTTAGTACCGATCAGATAAGTGAGCTTCGCAAGTCGGGTAAAAAGGTATATGGTTATATAAATATTGGTGCTATTGAGAAATATCGTCCATATTTTGACCGATTTAAAGACAAAACACTTGGGACATATAAGGAATGGCCTAATGAACGATGGGTGGATGTATCTGATGCGGAGTGGCAGAGATTTGTTGTCGATGAACTCGGTAAAAAGTATTCCGAAATGGGCTTTGATGGGTTTTTCATAGATAATGCAGATGTTTATCATCACTATCATACAGACAGCACATTTCAGGGGCTTTGTTCAATTCTGAAAGGGCTTAAGTCGTATAAACTTTCAATTCTTATAAATGGTGGAGATGTTTTTGTTTCGAGATGTATGGATGAAAAAATAGCCAATACTCTGTTTGATGGTATTAATCAAGAGACTGTATTCACAGACATAGATTTTGAAAGAAAGAGCTATGGAAAGCAAGCTGTGAAAGAAACACGATATTTTAAAGAATATCTTTCGAGAGTTAAGAAAAACGGGTTATCTGTATATCTGTTAGAATACGGAGCGGATGCTTCACTTGCAAAAGAAATTGACAATTATTGTAAGAAAAATGGTTTTCATTGGTATAACGCGAAAAATTTAGAACTTAGATAATCTATATTGAAATTACAAAATGCATGAATATTAAACGGGTGTATAGCTTTTGTATACACCCGTTTTTTAAAATATATTACAACATGTTTGGTAAACAATATTATATAGCCTGCCCGTTAGAATCAAATAGAGGCAGTTTCTCAAGGAAAATAATATCTCTCCTATCAGCAGCCTCACCTTCAGCAAGGACGGACATCTGGCCGACGATATTCCCACCAACTGCGTTTACAAGCTTATCGAGTGCAGTTAACGACTCGCCAGTACTGATTACATCATCAACTACTAATATTCTCTTGTCCTCCATAACCTTACGCTCTGTACGTCCAACACACAGAGTTTGTATGTGATCTGTAGTAATAGAGTCAACATTTACAGTTATAAGATCCTCCATATAAATCTTAGGACCCTTGCGTGCTACGATATAAGGCTTATTGCCTGCTTGTCTTGCCATTTCATAAGCTAGTGGGATTCCTTTTGACTCAGCAGTAATGATTACGTCAAAATCAGGAGCTTTTTTAAGAAGTTCTCTTGCACATGCAACGGTAACTTCAACATCGTTGAACATGATGAAAGCCGCGATATATAAGTCGTCTGAAACTTTGCATAGAGGAAGGTGCCTCTCCAGTCCTGCAACATTCAGTAAATAATCCATTTGTCGTTCTCCTTGTCCTATCTTCTATCTAAAAGTAATTAGTGAAGAAAATCCTGATTGAATTATTATAGCACCGTTGATGATAGGCTTGCAAACATTGCAATATAACGCAAAAAATGATAAAATTTCACGATACACAATAATAGTATAACTGCTTGGTGTGTGCACTTTTCGAGACATACATATAAAGGGTCATGGGCATTAGATATGAATAAAAAGAAATATGAAAATCAACTATACGATGTTAGCTATGTCGAAACGCTCAAAGAGCTAGTAGATAACTCTGTTCTGAAATTTTCGGATAGAGCTGCGTATATGTACAAGGATGACCACAAGGAAACGTTTAAAGCGATGACTTATGCTGAGTTCAAAAATGAGCAGAATGCAATTGGTACAGCGCTTATTGAGAGAGGATTCAAGGGAAGCAAAGTAGCAGTAATTGGTGACAACTCGCATAGATGGGCACTATCATATTACGCTGTCGTTTGTGGTGTAGGAGTAATCGTACCTATAGATAGAAACCTTGAAAAAGGTGAAATTACCAATTTACTGCAGCGTGCCGATGTTGAAGCGATATTCGCTTCGACGAAGCTTGCTGGCGTGATAGTATCATTACTAGAAGACCTACCTCTAGTTAAAAAAGTTATCATCATGGCCGCACCTGGAGATGACATTGATGAATTTCTCGTAGATGAGAGATTCATGACTATGGAACAACTCGTTGCAGAAGGAAAGGGGCTTATCGCTCAAGGCAACCGCAAATATGTAGATGCTGAGATTCACGCAGAAGATCTATCTACAATCCTGTTTACATCAGGAACGACTGGATTAGCGAAAGGTGTAATGCTTTCGCATCGAAATCTCTCTCAGAATGTATTCAATATGTCAAAATACGTACAAATCCCAGATGGAGGCAGAGTACTCGATGTGCTTCCGATGCACCATGTGTACGAGATGACCTGCACTGTCATGACGAGTTTTTATCAGGGTGCAACTGTCGTGATTTGTGAAGGGCTGAAATATATACAGCAGAATTTTGTAGAGGCTGAATGCAACATTATGCTCGGAGTTCCGCTGATTTTCGAAAATATATATAGAAAGATCTGGACCAAAGCGGAGAAAAGTGGAAATGCCGATAAGCTGAGACGAGCAATTAACATGTCTATGAAACTTGATCTTAGGAATAAAAAAATGGTTACCAAAAGACTCTTCAAAGCAGTTCACGACATATTTGGCGAAAGCTTATATATCCTCATAGCTGGAGGCGCAGCTATTGATCCAAATGTAATTTCTGAATTTGAAGCTATGGGAATCCCTATGATGCAAGGATACGGTATGACCGAAAACTCGCCTATCATTGCGGTAAATCAAGACAGATACGGAAAGGCTGCCTCGGTTGGCAAGCCGATGCCTGGTACAGAGGTACGAATAGTAGATGACGATGAAAGCGGTATTGGGGAAGTAATCTGCAAGGGACCATCTGTGATGATGGGATATTACAAGGATGCTGAGAATACAGCTAAAACCATAAAGGATGGGTGGTTATATACTGGTGACTATGGATATCTGGACGAAGATGGATTCCTTTATATAACGGGACGCAAGAAAAACGTAATCGTAACTAAGGGTGGTAAAAATATTTTCCCAGAAGAGGTAGAGTATTACCTGTTACTCAGTGACTTTATAAGCGAAGTAATAGTCTACGGAAAGCACGAAGAGGTTAAGGGTGACCTGATTTGTACAGCAATCATGTATCCTGACTACACGGCTCTTGAAAATGCAGGCTGTGTGACTGATGAAGAGAAGTATCGAAAGATCAAGGAAGCCGTCGATGAAGCGAATTCTAAGATGCCTCCTTTCAAGCGTGTAAAGAGAATTGAAATTCGTGAAGACGACTTTATCAAGACGACGACACTTAAGATTAAGAGATTCGAGGAAGAAAACTATGATTACAAATTCGATGACAGAGACTTCGAGAAGGGACGTAGATTCTAAAGTGGAAGATAATAGCGATATTAGAGAAGAATACCGTCAGATTAAGGCGAAAGAAATGGAAGATATGCAGGCTATTATGGATGCGATTAAAGAATCTAAAGATCCTGCGATTAAATATACATGGCGACGCCCGGTTACAGATATTAAGAATATACTGGAGACTAGTGCGAAGCTTTATGGAGATAAACCGTTATTCCTGCAGAAGTTCAACAAGGACGAACCCTTCCAAGAGATTTCTTATAGCAAGGTGCTAGCAGATGTAAATGCTCTCGGAACTGCACTTATCGAGATTGGACTAAAGGGGGAACACATCGGTGTAATTGGCAAGAACTGCTATGAGTGGGCAGAAAGCTATCTAGCAGTAGTTGGTGGAACAGGTGTAGTCGTACCACTCGATAAGGAGCTCAACGAGGAAGAATTATCTCAGCTAACTACGAGTGGAGAGCTCTCAGCGGTCATCACCATGGATAAGCATTACGATATTTTTAAGCGAATAAAGGAAAGAGATGATAACGCCCTTGAGTTCGTGATAAATGTGGGAATGCATAGCCACGAGAATGCCGACAAAGGACTCCTATCATGGCACAAGCTGATGGAACATGGATATGAACTCGTAAAAGCCGGTGATAAAAGCTTTATAGATGCCGAAATCATAAACACCGACATGGCGATTATACTATTCACATCTGGAACTACTGGTACTTCAAAGGGAGTAATGCTTAATAACAAGAACATCTGCTCTAATGTCATGGTGGCACAGACGTACTTAAATATTGAGGTAGGAGATATATTCTTCTCCGTGCTTCCGATACATCACACCTACGAGTGCACGTGTACTTTCATCGAGTCGATGTACTGCGGAGCTACGATAGCATTTTGCCAGGGTCTCAAATACATTGTTAAGGATTTGCAGGAGGTAAAACCACACCTGATGCTAGCGGTGCCCTTGATATACGAAAACTTCTACAGTAAGATTTCGAGACAGATTAAGAAGAGCGGCAAAGAGAAACAGCTTAAAGCTCTGATGAAGATAAATAGATTTACCAAGCATATTGGAATAGATGTGAGCAAACCTGCGACAAAAAAGATTACCGAGCTTTTTGGTGGCCGCATGAAGATGCTAATCGTCGGCGGTGCGGCGATTGATGGAGATATTATGGATTTCTATAGAGATCTTGGCATTAACGCCGTTCAGGGATATGGACTGACGGAGACGTCTCCAATGGTTTCTCTGAACCCAGAGGATCCAAAGCTCATAGATAATGCATCTGCAGGTCACCTACTTCCGTTTGTGGAATGCATGATTGCAGATAAGGATTATGATGGAGTTGGAGAGATTTGCTTCCGCGGACCTAATATCATGATGGGATACTATAAGAATCAAGAGGGCACAGACGAGGTGATTAAGGACGGATGGTTCCACACCGGTGATCTTGGATATCTGAATGACAAGAATTACATCTATATTACAGGACGCAAGAAGAATGTCATCATCACGGCTAATGGCAAGAACGTTTTCCCAGAAGAACTCGAGTTTTATCTGATGAAGAACGAGTGTATTGAAGAATGCATGGTATGGGGTGATGAGGATAATGATGATCAGCTGAAGCGTGGTATATATGCGACTATCAAGCCTAATAGGGAGCTGCTATTTGAGGAGCTCGGAGGAGATGTGACTGATGAACAGGTTAGGGAGTATATAGAGCGCATTGTAGACAAGCAGAATGAAGCAATGCCTCTCTTCAAGAGAATTAACCACGTGATCATCCGAGATAGAGACTTCAACAAGACGACGGGACTGAAGATAAGAAGGTTCGTTGAAGACAATAAGTGGTCATAGAAAGAGAGATGATTGATATGGCAGAATATAAATATCCGGCGCTCCTTCATGATAGGACTAAGCTGGTCAATAACGTAAAGAAACTATCGGATAAGTGCGGTGAGCAGGGAATCCAAATAGCGGGTATAATTAAGGCTACAAATGGGTCAATTGCGGCTGCCGAAGACTTCGTGGCTGGTGGAGCAAAGCTGATAGGATCATCTAGGCTTGAACAACTTAAACGAGCTAAAGAGGCTGGTATAAGAGTGCCACTTCTTCTAATCAGAATTCCAATGCTATCAGAAATTGACGAGATGGTGGATATTGCAGACATCAGTCTAAACAGCGAGCTCGTTGTATTAGAGGAGATAAATAAGATAGCACTTGATAAGAGAGTTACTCATAAGGTAATTCTGATGGCTGATCTTGGTGACCTTAGAGAAGGATTCTTTGATCTCGATGAACTAGTTGAGACTGCTGTCAAGGTGGAGAACGAGATGCATGGGCTTGTACTTGCTGGTATAGGGACTAATCTTGGGTGCTATGGCTCTGTAATTCCTACAGAGGATAAGATGGTCGCCCTCGCCAAATTAGCGGAGAGGGTTGAAACTGAGATTGGGAGAAAACTAGAATACGTATCTGGTGGGGCTACAACGAGCTTGCTCGGAGTATACCATGGATACATGCCAAAGAAGATTAATATGCTGAGACTTGGGGCTGGTCCTTTAATTGGTCCACTAGAGGATGTCAGATTATGTTATAATCTTGAGGCTATGGATAAATTAGAGTGCCCTTTCGTGCTCAAAGCGGAGGTTATAGAGCTTAAGGTAAAGGCCAGCTATCCGCAGGGAGAGCTCGGGGTAGATGCTGCTGGTAAGAAGAGAGAGTATGTTGATAGAGGCATGCGTATGAGAGCGCTTTTAGCAATAGGTAGAGCTGACTATGGTGATATAGACGATTTGATTCCTGAGATGGATGGGACATCGGTAATCGGTGCATCAGGCGATCACACTATCGTCGATGTCGAGGATGTAAAGGGCAACGTTAAAATCGGAGATATCATGACATTTAGACTGAAGTATTCCGCACTGCTTAACCTAGCAGAAAGCGAAAATGTAAAGAAATACGAGATTTAATAACAGAAGGTTGAAAGGAGTAAGAGACCAATGGCAACACATGATAATGAAATGACGAGAGAAGGATATGAAGCCCTCCAAAAAGAGCTCGATCATCTGGTTACTGTAACTAGAAAGGAAAATGCCGAGAGACTTAAGGAGGCCATCTCATACGGAGATATCTCTGAGAACTCGGAGTACGATGCGGCAAAGGATGCACA
Source organism: Mogibacterium neglectum (assembly GCF_030644205.1). NCBI lineage: Bacteria > Bacillati > Bacillota > Clostridia > Peptostreptococcales > Anaerovoracaceae > Mogibacterium > Mogibacterium neglectum. The sequence continues at coordinate 1,342,586 of NZ_CP128647.1, read as the reverse complement.
GGCAGAGACAGAGGAAAGAATTACCACTATTGAAGCGATGCTTCGTACAGCTAAGATTGCAGATGAGGATGAGATACCTGATGAAGGGGTAATCGCTACTGGTCGTACAGTAACACTTTACGATCTGATATATGATGAAGAAGTTACTTACAAGATTGTAGGAAATACAGAGGCAGATCCATTTAACGGAAAACTTTCAAATGCGTCTGCGGTGGGACAGCACCTGTTAGGTGCTAGAGCAGGAGATGTGCTAGAGTTTCCGGTAATAGACGGAACTGCTAATTACAAAGTTCTTGACGTTAGAAAGTAAAAATCCGTTCAAGAAGTGCATCGAAGATACTTTCTGCGATGTACGACAATATATTTATATAATTCGCGAGAAAGGATTATGAACCACAATGAGTAATGACAACGTAAAGACTCCTGAGCAGGAACAGCTGGGGCTTACTGCAGAAGAAATAAGCGAGCAGCGACAGATTAGAAGAGATAAGCTGCAAGAACTTCGTGAGATGGGCAGAGACCCATTTGTGCAGGAGACATATAACGTAACTGCTCACAGTAAGGATATAAAGGACAATTATGATGCACTTGAAGATCAAGAGGTAGCGATTGCAGGTCGTATCATGAGCAAGAGAATCATGGGTAAGGCCGCATTCTTTGACGTTCAGGATAAGCAAGGCAGAATCCAGTGCTATGTTAAGCGCGATGATATTGGAGCTGAAGAGTACAAAGTTTTCAAGACATATGATATTGGAGATCTTGTAGGACTTAAGGGAATTGTATTTAAAACCAAGACAGATGAGATATCTATTCACGTGCAGGAACTTACACTTCAGGCAAAGTCTCTGCAGGTACTTCCTGACAAATGGAGTGGCTTAGTAGATACAGACCTAAGATATAGACAACGCTATGTCGATTTAATCGTCAACTCAGACGTTAGGGATACTTTTTTAAAGCGTGCAAAGGTAGTTAGTACTATCCGCAGAGTGCTCGAGGATGACTATGGTTTCCTTGAGGTTGAGACTCCGGTGCTACAGACGATAGCTGGCGGTGCTAATGCTAGACCGTTCAATACACATCACAACGCGCTAGACTTTGATCTTCACCTCAGGATTTCGCTTGAGTTACCGCTCAAGAGGCTGATTGTCGGTGGACTCGATAGAGTGTATGAGCTAGGTAAGGTATTCCGTAATGAGGGAATGGATAAGAATCACAGTCCTGAGTTCACTTCTATGGAATGCTACATGGCATATGGAAATCAGGAAGATATGATGGACCTCATGGAGCAGATCGTATACAAGTGCGCTATGGAAGTAAATGGTTCGCCTATAATATCCTACGAGGGTAAAACCTTTGATGTTACACCTCCATGGAATAAGATTGATATGACAGAATCTGTAATTAAGGTTACAGGAATCCCTTTTGATAAGATCGATGATGATGCAGAAGCTCGCGAGCGTGCAATCACCTATGGAATGGATGCCGAAGAGGTTAATAAGTGGACTCGTGGAAAGATTATCGCAGAGATGTTTGATGAGTACTGCGAGGATATCCCAGGACTGCTAGATGGGCCAGTGTTCCTCACCGGACATCCTGTTGAGGTATCACCGCTTGCTAAGAAGGACCCTAAAGATCCTCGCATCACTCGTAGATTTGAAGCTTACATCAACGGATGGGAGCTATCAAATGCTTTCTCAGAGCTCAACGATCCACTTGATCAGTACGAGAGATTCGCAGAGCAGCAGCGTGAACTTGATCTTGGTATTGACGATGAAGCTCATCCGATGGATATGGATTTCGTAAATGCGCTAGAAGTAGGAATGCCGCCAACTGGTGGACTTGGAATCGGTGTTGACAGACTGGTGATGCTGCTTACAGATTCTTCGACTATCAGGGACGTACAGCTATTCCCTGTTATGAAACCGCTTGGAAAAGGCAGCAGCTCCGAAGAAAAGATTGATAGAAAACTTGACCTATCAAAGATTAAAGTTGAACCATTGTTCGAAGAATTCGTAGACTTCGATACATTTAGCAAGTCTGATTTCAGAGTAGTTAAGGTTCTGGCTTGTGAGGAAGTACCTAAGAGCAAGAAGCTTCTTAAGTTCACCCTTAATGACGGTTCGGGCCAGGCTAGAACAATATTGTCCGGTATCAAGGAGACATACTCTGCAGAGGAGTTAGTTGGAAAGACTCTCGTTGCAATTACAAATCTTCCACCACGCAAGATGATGGGCCTTGAATCATGCGGAATGCTGCTGTCAGCAATCTGCGATTATGACGGAGAGGAAATTCTAAATCTATTAATGCTAGATGATTCGATTCCAGCAGGTGCGAAGCTATACTAATATCACAAGATTATGATTATGACAGGGCTCCCGTAAAGGACCCTGTTTTTTATGCTTAAATGTAGGCAATCAATGTACAAGATATAAAATTAACCTATATCTTGCTATGGATAATAAGTATTTCCATAAAATTTGACTTGATGGTAATCTATGTTTAGAAAACAAGAGGGGGTATGTATATATGAGCAATGAATTAAAGACACCATTTAGATATGACTATGTAGGAAGCTTTCTTAGACCACAGGCACTTAAGGATGCAAAGGCACAGTTAAGAAAGAATGAGATTAGCAAGGAAGATTACGACAAGATTGTTGATGAAGAGGTTGCAAAGCTTGTAGCTAAGCAGAAGGAACTCGGTTGCCATGTAATTACAGATGGAGAGTTCAGAAGAACTTTCTGGCATCTCGACTTCATGTGGGGGTTTGAGGGCGTTGAACATGAGAATACAGGTGGCGGAATTCAGTTCCATGGCGAGCTCGCATTGCTAGATGATACATACCTAGTAGGTAAGCTAAAAGCTAAGCCTCACCCATTTGTAGAGTATTTTAAATTCTTAAAGCAGTTCGAAGATGAGCAAACTGTCGCTAAGTATACTATTCCTGCACCTGCGCAGACATTCCAGCAGTTCATCATTCCAGATAACCTTGAGAGCACGAGAAAGTTCTATGAGACAAATGAAGAACTGATTCATGATATCGCTAAGGCTTATCGTGAGGTAATTAAACAGTTCTACGATGCCGGTTGCCGAAACCTGCAGTTCGATGACTGCACATGGGGTGCAGTTGTGGGGGATGCTGCAAAGCTCAGATATAAAGCATTAGGTATTGATTTAGAAACAGTTAAGGCACAGCTGCTTGAGGTGAACAACCTCGCGCTTGAAGGAAAGCCTGAAAATCTAGTTATCACTTCGCACATCTGCAGAGGAAATTATAATTCGACATACTTCTCAAGTGGAGCATATGACTCGGTTGCAGATTACGTATTTGCAAAGGAGAACGTAGATGCGCTGTTACTCGAGTATGATGATGAGCGTTCAGGAAGTTTTGAGGCACTTGCAAAGGTTTCTCCTGACAAGAAGGTGGTTCTCGGTCTTATCACGACCAAGTCACCGAAGTTAGAAGATAAAGAAACAGTTATTGCAAGAATTAAGGAAGCAAGTAAATACGTACCACTTGAGAGACTTTGCCTCAGCCCTCAGTGCGGATTTGCATCTTGTGAGATAGGGAACAAGCTAACTGAAGAAGAGCAGTGGGCTAAGTTAAGACTCGTCAAGGAAGTAGCAGAAGAAGTTTGGGAACAGAACTAAAATTGCGTTAGATAGACTAAAAGCATGTGATTGATAATAACCCATTAGAGGGCAGCCCGAGGGCTGCCTTTTTTCTTTAAATAAAGCATTGAAAAAATGGCTGTAATGTATATAATTAAATTGTACACAAGCTGTATGATGGATTCAGCTATATGGAATAGATTATGTGCTTTCGCCGATAAGGAGAATAACAATGAGTAAGAATATATATTTTGCTGGTGGTTGCTTCTGGGGCACAGAGAGGGTTTTCAAGGAGATACCAGGAGTTATAGAGACGACTGTTGGGTATGCGAATGGAAGAGTTGAGAACCCTTCGTATGAGCAGGTTTGCAGAGGTGATACTGGCCATAGGGAGACTGTTAAAGTCGCATATAATCCTGAGAGACTATCGCTCGAGAAGTTAACGCATGCTTTCTTTATGGTCATCGATCCAACTGTTCAGAATAGACAAGGACCGGATATCGGAACACAATACCAGACTGGAGTATATTACGAGGATGAGCAGGATTTGCCGATATTAGAGAAGGTATTCGGACAGCAGAGAGATATTAATGAAGAGTTCTACGTAGAACTAGAGTCACTTGGTTCATTCTATGCTGCCGAGGATTACCATCAGGACTATCTCGATAAGAACCCAGGTGGATACTGTCACATTACAAACTATGAGATCGAAGAAGTTAGAGCTCTATTTGCTGCAGAAGCTAGAGAGGCTGGTCAGGAAATAAAGGATGATCTCTATCCATCAGATGAGACTGAGGAGGAACTATTCTACCGCATCGGACCACAGGCGTATAACGTCGTTAGAAAGTCAGGGACAGAGAGAGCATTTTCTGGTGAATACGATGACTTCTTTGAAAAGGGCATCTATGTAGACGTCGTGAGAGGTGAACCGCTGTTCGTATCAACGGATAAATTCAACTCTGGCTGTGGATGGCCTGCATTTACAAGACCTATAAGTGAGGAACATGTTGTCTATCTGCGAGACACTACATTCGGTATGGAGCGCGTAGAAGTTAGAAGTAAGGGTGCAAATTCTCATCTGGGACACGTATTTCAGGATGGACCAACAGAAGATGGCGGCATGAGATACTGCATCAATTCAGTAGCTCTAAAATTTATACCAGTTGAAGACATGCTAGAGGCAGGTTATGGCGACCTGATTGAACTTGTAAAGTAAGAAGGAGGATGACTATGAAAGTTCTATTTAATGAGTATCCAAAATGCAGCACATGCAAGAAGGCTAAGAAGTGGCTTGATGACAATGGTGTCGCTTACGATGACAGACATATAGTTGAAAATAATCCGACTAAAGAAGAGCTAAGGGACTGGCTGTCTAGAAGTGACAAGCCGGTGAGAAAGTTCTTTAACACAAGCGGAATGCTCTATAGAGAAATGGAACTCAAGGATAAGCTAGATGCGATGAGCGAAGATGAGCAGCTCGAGGTTCTAGCATCTAATGGGATGCTTGTAAAGAGACCGCTAGTCGTTGGTGATGACTTCGTGCTCGGTGGCTTCAGAGAGAAGGACTGGGAAGAGAAGCTGTTAGGTTAATAAGAGAAAATTTGAGAGCACATATACGCTTAGAGAAAAGAGCCCGACTGGGCTCTTTTTGTATGCACGAAATTTAAAATTTAGTTGACTGATTGTAAATAAAACCTCATAAGAAAAGTTAATTTCAATAAGTCATCATATAGAAATATGAATTTAAGCGAGTTGTAAAAGTAGCACTATTGCAACTCGTATAATATTTATATCTCTTCTTGCAGTAGAGATTCATTAAAATATGATACAATATATTAATTTATAGTGGTGCAGGTAAAGGGGTTCTCAAATGTCTGAAAGCTACACAGGTAAAATCAATCGCAAATTGCAGCGTAAACAGAAAGTTATAAGAGCTGCTGCAGGAAAATGTAAAGCGGATTTGGTTCTTAAGAATGCAACATATGTGAGCGTATTCTCAGGTGAACTACGAAATGCTGACATTGCAGTTACGAATGGATTAATTGTTGGAATAGGCGAATATGATGGAGAAAAGGAAGTGGATGTGACGGGTAAGATAGTATGCCCGGGATTTCTCGATGCCCATATCCATCTCGAGAGCTCTCTGGTTACACCTGCTGAATTTGTGAGAGCAGTACTCCCACATGGCACGACTACTGTGGTTACTGACCCGCATGAGATTGCAAATGTAATGGGTACAGACGGAATCGAATACATGCTCCAGGCTACCGAAGGGCTGCCGATTGATGTGCGTTTTATGCTCCCGTCATGCGTTCCTGCGACTCCTCTTGACGAGTCTGGTGCAATGCTCGATTACAGGGCGATTGATAGTTTCTACGAACATCCTAGAGTGCAGGGACTCGCAGAGATGATGAATTACGTCGGTACAGTCTCTGCAGATGAACAGGCTGTGGAGAAGATCGTTGCTGCACAGGCACACCACAAGAAGATAGATGGACATGCACCAGGGGTGAAGGGGAAGGAGCTAAATGCATATGTCGCTGCTGGAGTTTATTCCGACCATGAGTGTGCTACGGCTTGTGAGGCTATAGATAAGCTCGAACTTGGACAGGTGATTATGATTAGAGAGGGTACAGCAGCTCATAACCTGGAGGCTCTGATGCCGCTTTTGACAGATAAATACGCAGATAGATGTATGTTCTGCACGGATGATAAGCATCCGTCTGACCTACTGGAGAAAGGACACATAGACTATATAATTAAGAAAGCTATTTCGATGGGAGCAGATCCGATACTGGCAATTAAGGTTGCAAGCACCAACGCAGCCAGGTATTTCAGATTGAATAATCGTGGCGCGATTGCGCTCGGATATCTTGCTGATTTCGTAATAATTAATGATTTTGAAGAATTTACAATTGAGCAAGTTTATAAAAAGGGCAAGCTGATGTTCAGCGAGGGAAAACTTAAGGAATTCATAGCTCCTTCTGTAGATGAGTTCCTTGCGCAGAGGGCACATAGTACATTTAAGGTTGACAGGCTCACACCTGAAGCATTCAAGATAGACAGACCAAGGGGTGTGCTTGGCATCGTTGTAGGTGAACTAATGACTACAGACGAGGGATATGCAACTGGTGTGAATGTTGCCGAAGACATCCTCAAAATCGCTGTAGTAGAGAGACATAACTATACGGGACATATCGGAATCGGATATATAAAAGGATACGGGCTGAGAAGCGGTGCAGTTGCTACTAGCATATCGCACGATTCACATAACATAATTGTTGTCGGAACCAATGATGAGGATATGGCTGCCGCAGTTAATCATATTGCGGAGAATAACGGAGGAATCACGGTATTTGACGGCGGTAAATGCATCGGAGACGTAAAGCTGGAAATTGCCGGTCTTATGAGCGAGGCTCCGTTAGTTGATGTGAATAAGAATCTTGAGGATGCAAAGGTGAAGGCTTTTGAACTTGGGGTTAGTAAGCTGATAGATCCTTTTATGACACTATCCTTCATGAGCCTGCCTGTTATTCCAAAGTTGAGACTTACTACACGCGGTGTGTTTGACGTTGAGAGTCAGAGCTACGTATAAGAAATTGACAGATGAATAAGATAGATAAAGAAATAATTGAAAAGTTAGCCGTCAGGGTAGCAGAACTGGGAGGACGTGCATACTTAGTAGGTGGAGCAGTTCGTGACGAGGTTATGAGGCGTCCGATTAAGGACGTAGATGTTGAAGTGCATGGAATCTATGAGACAGTTTTGGAAGAGGTGCTAAAGGAACTTGGAAAACCGTTACGATTTGGTTCAGCTTTTGGTGTATACTCGCTTGCTGGTCATCAGATAGATGTTGCTCTTCCACGCTCAGAACGAAAATCTGGAGCTGGTCATCGTGACTTTGAGATTGAAATCAATCCGTTTATCGGAATCAAAGAGGCAGCACGGAGGCGTGATTTTACAATGAATGCGTTACTGAAGGATATTCTGAGCGGTGAAATCACTGATCCTTATGGTGGCGTGGAGGATATCAGAAACCGAATTATCCGCCATATCGATGATAAGACATTCGGTGAGGATCCACTCCGCGCCCTCCGTGCTGCCCAATTCAGATCCAGATTCGGATTCCAGATTGCGCCTTCCACGATTTCAATCTGCAGGGCGCTCGACCTCAGAGAGCTGTCGGCCGAGCGCGTCGAGATGGAGATGAAGAAGGCGCTCCTGGAATCCCACCGTCCATCCGAATTTTTTGAATGCCTGAGGGAAATGGGACAGCTCAGATACTGGTTCCAGGAACTCGAGCAGCTGATTGGACTGGAGCAGAATCCGAAATTCCATCCCGAAGGTGATGTCTGGACTCACTCTATGATGGTGCTGGATAGAGCTGCCCATTTCCGATCTTGCGTGAGTGACCCATACGCGTTTATGCTGCTGGCTCTCACTCATGATTTCGGTAAGATTACGACGACTGAATTCGTAAATGGTGCAATTCACGCGTACGGTCACGAGATACAAGGAGCAGAAATCGCGGAGCGATTTCTGGACCGCATTAGTCATGATAGTTATATGAAAAGGTACATTAGGAACATGATTCCGAATCATATGAGACCTAATATAGTAGCTGAAGCAAGGTCGTCTATAAAGAAAACAAATCACATGTTTGATGATGTTTTAGCTCCAGTCGATCTTATCTACTTTGCCATATGTGATAAACCGAAACTATTATATAATATGACTCTTGATGAAACAGACAAGGAACTATCAGAATCATACAAAGAGATGGAAAAGGAGAAAGAACAGAAACGTGTAAACTTCCTTTTTGACAGGCTTCAGGTATATAAGGAGACAATGTCTAAACCATATGTCACCGGAAAAGATTTGATTGATAATGGAATAGAGCCAGGAGAAAATTTCAAAGAAATTCTCGACTATGCACATAAACTAAGGCTTGCAGGGATTCCAAAGGATAGTGCTCTCAAGCAGACTTTATCATACGCAAGGAAGTTATCTGTGAAAAATATTAATAAAGCTTTATAACGAAAGAGTCGCACACAAGAACTTGGCATTTAGCAGATATACAAAAAATCGGTGACATATTAAATGCATCAATCAGTATATAGTTTTATTATGTAGTTGTTTATAAAATTAAGGTAGTATTATGTTGCTGTTTATGATATGGTCACAATGATATAGTTTTATTACATGCTTTGCTTTCAAGTCTATAAAAAGGCATTTATCTATAGTTTGCGTTTTTAATCAAATATAAAACTTCAAACTATAATGATGAACGAAATAAAACACAGAAGGGAGAACAATTATGAAAGCGAAACTGAAAGCGGTAATCCGAAAACTGTTTACAGTTGGGTTGTCGGGTTTACTGATGTTTAACACGATGGCACCTACGCTGCAGGCTTTTGCTGCAGATTCCACAAAGGGGATTGAAACTAAAGTGGATAGGACGGAATTGGATAATGCCGTACAATCAGCAAAGGACGCCGGAGTACCTGTGAAGAAAACACAGGACGTTGATAAAGGCGTAGCCAAATCCAAGGCTGAAGTTGACGCTAAGATAGATGAAATCAAGGCGGATTATCAGCAGCAGATAAGGGAGTTGGAAAAAGCTAAGGAAGCAATCGCTAAATGTAATGAGCAAAAGAAGGCTTATGAGATTGCTAAGAAAGAGTATGATAAAAAAATAGAAGAATACAACATTGCTAAGAAAAAGTATGATGATGATATGATCAAATACAACAAGGCAATGGAAGAACTTGAAAAAAAGAAACAAACGGATGGATATTTAAGTGAGCCGGCAGCTCAACTCCTTCAATTTAAAAGTGAACCTAATGCAAGTATGCGTTTTGTTAGTGGAGGGAAAGTTTATTCACAATATGAGTGGCAAAGCTTCTACAATTCGAATATTAGAAGGAGACTAGGTACTGACGAAACGCAAGGTACTAATGATTTTAGCTATATTAATAGAAGTGCAAATTCTAATGAAGTAAGAACTGTTCTTTTTAAAGGAGAACCTCTTAAAGTAGAATATACAAATTTGAAAAACTCTTATTTCAACGGAAAGAAGATTTCTAAAGTAGAATATACATATACACTAAAATATACTGGGATATATGGAGTTGATTATATGCCGGTATTGATTCAAAAAGATCCAACTGTCACAATCTGGTATATTAATTTCTATGGAGAATCAAGTATCAATTTGAAGGCAAACTTCTATGATGAAAAAGGTCAGAAAATAGATATGACAGGTGCCTTACTAAGTTTTTCATCCTTGAATAACGGTAAAGGTACAATCTATAATGCACCTTCGGCTGTTGGAAAGCTTATGGTGGAAAAAGTTTTAAGCTTTAATGGCGAATATATCTATATTTCCGGCTCATCTATAAAAGTTCAACGTGATGGCGGAGCTTATTCAAGTACTGACAATGAACACAAAGCTAACGGTTCAAGATTTTCAGTTAGTGAATGGGACGATACTAAAAGTGAAGGCGGCAAACCTACATGGTATGGTGCTATAGTTGGAAAAGCAAAAAGTGCAAATGTAGAGCTAAATATAGGTGCAAGCAAAAGAGGTGTTGTTTGGTTTGCGCTTAACTCGGATATTAGGGCAATTGGTGTTCCAAATAAGCCGGTGGAACCTGTAAAGCCTACACCACCTGAAGAACCACAGTGCCCTAACATACAGGCGAATTATCATTATGATATATTATATTACCAGCCTGCTGTTGAGAAAAAAGTAACTGATGATAATAATTCTGATATAAATAACAATACAGTTCTTAAAGACTCTGTTGTGAAATTTATTTTGAGTGTGGCTGATTTGCCTGCAGGTCATGAGAAAATTGATTCACTTGTGTTTACCGATAAGCTACCGGAAGGATATAAGCTGGATCTAGCGGGAACAAAGCAAGCGAGTCCTAATTATGATGTTGCTTATGATAAAGATGCTAATGAGATCAAATTTAGTGCAAAATCAGATTATCTAAACACGATAAATGCAGATTTGAATGCTGAAGTGAATATCTCTGCACCTGTAATAACTGGAACGGTTACAAAGGAAGGAACAACTTATAAAAACGATTTCAAATTAACTATCAATAATGAGTATTCGGTTAAGTCAAAACCGGTAAAGGTACATACCCCAACCGAGCCAAAGAAAGAAGTATTCAAGGGCGGTACAACAACTAAGATAGATGGTAAGGTAGTACAGCCAGAAGAAGAACTCACATACGAGATCACTTACAAGAACACAACAGGTAAGGACGTAAACGCTACAATCACAGATAAGATACCTGAACACACCACATTTGTATCAGCAGAGAATGGTGGAACAGAGTCCGGTGGAACTGTTAAGTGGAATGTTACTGTAGCAAAAGATCAGAGCGTAACAGTTAAGTTTACTGTAAAGGTAGATAAGAATGTTAACGGAGCACCTATCGATAACGTAGCTAAGGTTAACGACGGAACTAATGAGTACAAAACTAATGAAACTCATAACCCTACCGGCACCGAACCGAAGAAAGAAGTGTTCAAAGGCGGAACAACAACCAAGATAGACGGTAAGGTAGTACAGCCAGAAGAAGAACTCACATATGAGATTACTTACAAGAACACAACTGGCAAGGATGTAAACGCTACAATCACAGATAAGATACCTGCACACACCACATTTGTATCAGCAGAAAATGGTGGAACAGAGTCCGGCGGAACTGTTAAGTGGAATGTTGCTGTAGCAAAGGATAAGAGCGTAACAGTTAAGTTTACCGTAAAGGTAGATAAGGATGTTAACGGAGCACCTATCGATAACGTAGCTAAGGTTAACGACGGAGTAAATGAGTACAAAACTAATGAAACTCATAATCCAACACCAACTGAACCAAAGAAGGAAGTGTTCAAAGGCGGAACAACAACCAAGATAGATGGTAAGTTAGTACAGCCTGAAGAAGAACTCACATACGAGATCACTTACAAGAACACGACCGGTAAGGATGTAAACGCTACAATCACAGATAAGCTGCCTAAACACACCAAGTTTGTATCGGCAGAGAATGGCGGAACAGAATCTGGCGGAACTGTTACATGGAATGTTGCTGTACCAAAGGATAAGAGCGCAACAGTTAAATTCACTGTAAAGGTGGATAAGGATGTTAACGGAGCACCTATCGATAACGTAGCTAAGGTTAATGACGGAGTAAATGAGTACAAAACAAATGAAACTCATAACCCTACCGGCACCGAACCAAAGAAAGAAGTGTTCAAAGGCGGAACAACAACTAATATAGATGGTAAGCGTGTAGAACCTGAACAGGAACTAACATATGCAATTACCTATAAGAACACGACTGGTAAGGATGTAAATGCTACAATTACAGATAAGATCCCTGCTCACACCAAGTTTGTATCGGCAGAGAATGGCGGAACAGAATCCGGCGGAACTGTTACATGGAATGTTGCTGTACCAAAGGGTGAAAGCAAAACAGTAAAATTCACTGTAAAGGTAGATAAGGATGTTAACGGAGCGCCAATTGATAACGTAGCTAAGGTTAATGATGGAGTAAATGAGTACAAAACTAATGAGACTCATAACCAAACACCAACCGAGCCAAAGAAGGAAGTGTTCAAGGGTGGTACAACAACCAAGATAGATGGCAAGGTAGTACAGCCAGAAGAAGAACTCACATACGAGATCACTTACAAGAACACGACCGGTAAGGATGTAAACGCTACAATCACAGATAAGCTGCCTAAACACACCAAGTTTGTATCGGCAGAGAATGGCGGAACAGAATCTGGCGGAACTGTTACATGGAATGTTGCTGTACCAAAGGGTGAAAGCAAAACAGTTAAGTTTACCGTAAAGGTAGATAAGGATGTTAACGGAGCACCTATTGATAACGTAGCTAAGGTTAATGATGGAACAAATGAGTACAAAACAAATGAGACTCATAACCAAACACCAACCGAGCCAAAGAAAGATGTATTTAAGGGTTCTGATACAACCAGTATCAATGGCAAGCTTGTAAAGGCAGGACAAGAACTGCGTTACGAGATTACCTACAAGAATACTACTGGAATTAAACAGACGGTAACTATCACGGACAAGATTCCAAAGTACACAACATTTGTATCGGCAGATAATTCCGGAGCAGAATCAAATGGCACCATAACATGGGTCAAGGAAGTGGAAAATGGAAAGTCTTTGACAGTAAGCTTTAGGGTGAAAGTAAATGACGACGTAAACGGTAACCCTGTTGACAACATCTCTCATGTAAAGGATGGAGTAAACGAGTCAGATACTAATGAAACTCACAACCCTACCGGCACCGAGCCAAAGAAGGAAGTGTTCAAGGGTGGTACAACAACCAATATTGATGGTAAGCGTGTAGAACCTGAACAGGAACTCACATATGCAATTACCTATAAGAACACGACCGGAAAGGATGTAAACGCTACAATTACAGATAAGATTCCTGAACACACCAAGTTTGTATCAGCAGAGAATGGCGGAACAGAGTCTGGCGGTGTAGTAACTTGGACAGCTAATGTTGAGAAAGGCAAGAGTGTAACAGTTAAGTTTACTGTAAAGGTAGATAAGGATGTTAACGGAGCACCTATCGATAACGTAGCTAAGGTTAATGACGGAACAAATGAGTACAAAACTAATGAGACTCATAATCCAACACCAACCGAGCCAAAGAAGGAAGTGTTCAAGGGTGGTACAACAACCAAGATAGATGGCAAACGTGTAGAACCTGAACAGGAACTAACATATGCAATTACCTACAAGAACACGACCGGTAAAGATGTAAATGCTACAATCACAGATAAGATACCTGCACACACCAAGTTTGTATCAGCAGAAAACGGCGGAACAGAATCCGGTGGAACTGTTAAGTGGAACGTTGCTGTAGCAAAGGATAAGAGCGTAACAGTAAAATTTACTGTAAAGGTAGATAAGGATGTTAACGGAGCACCTATTGATAACGTAGCTAAAGTTAACGACGGAACTAATGAGTACAAAACTAATGAAACTCATAATCCAACACCAACTGAACCAAAGAAGGAAGTGTTCAAAGGCGGAACAACAACTAATATTGATGGAAAGCCTGTAAAAGGTGGGGAAGAACTCACATATGAGATTACTTACAAGAACACAACCGGCGAGGATGTAAACGCTACAATTACAGATAAGATTCCTGCACACACCAAGTTTGTATCAGCAGAAAATGGTGGAACAGAATCCGGCGGAACTGTTAAGTGGAATGTTGCCGTAGCAAAAGATCAGAGTGTAAAAGTTAAATTCACTGTAAAGGTTGATAAGGATGTTAACGGAGCACCTATCGACAACGTAGCTAAGGTTAATGATGGAGTAAATGAGTACAAAACAAATGAAACTCATAACCCAACACCAACCGAACCAAAGAAGGAAGTATTCAAGTATGGTACAACGACCAATATTGATGGTAAAACAGTTGAACCAGGGCAGAAATTGACCTATTCGATTACTTATAAGAATACAACCGGATCGGAACGTGATGTAACCATTACAGATAATATACCGACATACACAACATTCGTATCTGCGGATAATGATGGTGTATTTGCTGATGGAAAGGTAACATGGACGAAAAAGGTAGCGGCTGGAAAAACCTATAAGGTAACATTTACTGTACAAGTGAACAAAGATGCATATGAAGTGATGGTAATTAATAAAGCCACCGTTAGAGATGGTTTTAACGATTCTGACACTAACGTTGTCAAGAATCCGACACCTAAGAAAACAGTTCCAGGCACTCGTAAGCCTAAAACTGGTGATGATAATAACATCATTCCATTCGCAATTCTTCTACTTGCATCTCTTGGAGGTCTTGGAGGTACTGTTACTATCAGGAGAAAAAGACATTAGTGTCTAATGAAGATGATTAATTTTAGATTGATTATCCTTTAGCAAAAGGAGGGAATTCGTTAATCGGATTCCCTCTTTTGCGGTTATATTGGGCCTATAAACTTTTGAGCCTATAACGGGCCTATAACTTTTTCGGTGTTCAAGCGGAAATGACGTTTTGCCAATATCGGTGGTAAGAAAAAAATGTGGTGCGAAACTTGCGTATTGCACCACATTTTGAATGTAACAACCAACTCTTTTAAGGGTCGGGTCATCAAAGTTTTTTAGGGGTAAATTTTAGGGCCTGGTTTTAGCAGTGGATTCACCGGGTGAAAACGAGGCGAATCAAGGGTTATAGGACAAAAGTATTTGGTAAAATCATCGGAAACTCTATGAATTTAAAGGTTCATTAGGGTCATATATCCATTAGAAATAGCATTATAGGATGATAATAGTAGTGCATAATTACCAGAGAATTTTTGGATACTTTCCGTCGGTCTTCATCTCAGCAAACTTTGCAGCAACCTCATCTTTATCCTCTTTATAGGTAACCCCAAACCACTTATCGCTTGACTGAAGAACTTTAACAGTGGCCCTGTCAGCTTTAACCTCTCTGTCGATGCAGTAAGGAAGGAAATACTCTCCTTTTAGCGGATTTTCCTCCATAATTCTATCGAGTGCAGCAGGGAAACCATCCTTCATAACTCCAAGGAATTCTGCGCCAAATCCCCATAGATTCATGGACACTGAGTGACCATCAGGTACATCATGGCGCACCCCTTTGGAGTTAGTAGCTCGTATTACACCGTCTGCCTCACGCATAACATCCGAATGCTCTTCGATATCTGATAAATATCCATCTGTAACCTCACAGAGTCCGCGAGCAACTGAACCATTTGCAGAGAGTGTATTCTCAATCTTGAAGCCGACCATGCAGTGATGAGTAGCATCAGCGGATTCGCTGAGGAATTTATATATCTTCTCAAATGCTTCCTGACCATAGTAGTCATCTGCGTTAATAACAGCGAAAGGTGCATCGATATAATCTCTTGATGCAAGGACAGCGTGACCAGTACCCCAAGGCTTAATTCTGCCTTCTGGAACAGAATAGTTTTCTGGCAGATCATGAATGTCCTGAATCGCATAGTGAGTTTCAAACAGCTTTCCAGCTCTCCCCTCGATGTGAGCCTTAAAAGCTTCTTCGAAATCCTTCTTGATGATAAAAGCAACTCTTCTAAAGCCTGCCTGATATGCGTCGTAGAGGGAGAAATCCATGATGATATCACCCTCAGACGTAATTGGGTCGATCTGCTTAGGACCTCCGTAGCGACTCCCCATTCCGGCAGCCATGATTACTAGAATTGGTTCCATTTTATTTCTCCTCTTCTATCATTCGGTTGATTCTGGATCTGACCATATCTTCACCCATAATCTGCTGGATTGCCCATACGTCAGGCGACTGTGTACGACCAACGAGAGCTAGCCTGATAACTGTGCTTACGTGTCCTACGTGTCCTTTGAAATCCTCTGGATTCTTTTTATAGTCCTTAGGCTTTGCAGCATATCCTAGGGTAGTTGCAATTTCTCTTATCTTATTGAACCACTCTTCCTGTGTATCAGCGTGATTATAAGACGATAAGTAAGATTCAAGAATTTGAGCCTTATCGGCCTCGGCCTCGACAGGGATTCCGTCAACAACTTTGAAGCTCTGATCATAGAAATAGCTGATGAACTCCATAATCTGTCTTGCGTACACGAGGTCCTTGCGAGGTTTCTTCTCATCTCTTCCGATATCGAGAATTTTTACTAGTAGATTCATATCATCGAATACGTAACCGTACTCAGGCGCAAATTCTAGGGACCAAGCCTTTAGAAATTCTGCAATCTCAGGAGCAGGAATGTGCAGCATAGTCTCTTTGCTCACGTCGTTAAGCTTATCAAGGTCAAAAAGTGCACCAGAGTTACTCATCTTCTCAGTGGTGAATTTGAATTCATCGATATCTACCTCGGGATTCTCCATGCGCCACTCCTCGTAGTTGGAGTTCAAAATAGTGAGCAGATATTCTCTTACTGCTGCAGGATGATACCCCTGATCTCTATAATAATCCAGTGAGAGCTCAGGATCCTTACGTTTAGATAGCTTCCTCTTGTTGCCATCTTCTCCTATTTTCATCAGCTGAGCTGTATGACAGTATACTGGAAGCTCAAACCCGAGCTTGTTAAATAGCTCGACGTGAATAGGCAGTGAAGGCAGCCATTCTTCACCGCGTATGACGTGGGTAGTTCTCATTAAATGGTCATCAACAGCGTGTGCAAAATGATAAGTCGGAATACCTGTGGTCTTAATTATTACGACATCTTGAAAATTTTCCGGCACATCAAGAGTGCCTCTTATTCCATCAACGACTTTATTTCTCTTGATATCCTCGCCGGTAGCGTTAGGGGTACCGTCTGACTTTAATCTTATTACAAATGGGTCGCCAGCCGCGATATGCGTGGTTACAAGTTTTTCAATATCAGGATCCTTATTCCAATCCCTATATTTCGACCATCCTGCATAGATTCCAGGAGCAATCTTTTCCTTTTCTTGCTTTTTTCTAATCTCACTGATTTCTTCTTCTGTAAGGAAACAAGGGTATGCTTTGCCTTCAGCGATCAACCTCTTGGCGTAGAATCTATAGATTTCTCCGCGATGGCTCTGCGTATAATCGCCGTAGTTACCGATGTCTCCATGTTCAGTAACACCTTCGTCAAATTTGATTCCGAAGAATGCGAGAGAAGAGATGATTGTTTCTACAGCATTTTCGACAAATCTCTTATCATCGGTATCCTCAATTCTGAGGTAGAAGACGCCGTCGCTCTGATGAGCGAGTCTTTCGTCTACAAATGCACCATATAGATTTCCCAAATGTATAAATCCTGTAGGGCTTGGACCAAGTCTGGTAACCTTAGCGCCCTTAGGGAGATCACGCTTAGGGTATATGGCCTCGTAGTCAGTATTGTTTGCAATCTCAGGATAGATGAGTTCGCTGAGTTCAATTGAATTCATATTAATCCTCCTGCGTTTAAATCTAATTAGCTTATTTAGTTTACCATATTAATGCCATCAGGTGTAGGGCAGTGAGTATATATCCTTAACTTCTGGTACATATAAGTTGTTTGAGAAAATAATTTATAGATAATATTGATTTTGGGAAAAAGACGTTTCATGAAAACTGTATCTTTCTTAATCTTATGGTATAATACACTCTGTATAAATGTGAAATTATGATACGAAAAGTGTGGGAGGAAAGCCCGTATGATATTGTTCAAATACATATTGGCGCTGCTACTGACTATACCCATGGGTGTCTTAGGTATTTACCTGTTTGTAGATTATTTTGACACTGTAAAGGGTAAGAAGCAGGCTAGGCAAGCTGCAGAGAAGCGCAAGATAGAGGAACGAAAGAAAGCTCGAAAGGAAGGATTCACAATTCACATTCCAGACCCAATAGAGCAATCAGGTAGAAATACGCATAGATAGGTGGTGGCTAGATGCCAAAGGGGATTTTTATTACACTTGAAGGGCCGGATGGCTCTGGTAAAAGCACACAGGTTGAAAATATTAAGTCTTATTTTGCCAATAAACGCAGAGAAGTCGTAGTTTCCCGAGAGCCCGGTGGAACGTTGATTAGCGAGAAGCTCCGCAGCATCGTTTTAGATAACGCGAACGCTGAGATGGACGACATTACGGAGATGTTCATATATGCAGCAGCTAGGGCGCAGCATGTTGCAGAGAAGATAAGACCCGCGCTCGAGAGAGATGCAGTCGTAATTTGCGATAGATTTGTCGATTCAAGCATTGCATATCAAGGCTACGGAAGGAATCTAGGTAATCAGGTTTCGGAGGTGAATAGATATGCGACAGGTGGACTTGAACCGAATATCACTTTCTTCATGGACTTAGATCCTGAGGTTGGTAGAGCTAGAATCGGTAAAGACGTTAGAGACAGACTTGAGCAGCAGAAGCTCGACTTTCACTACCGCGTTTATGAAGGTTACAAGGCGCTTTGCGATAAGTACCCTGAGCGAGTAGTTAGGATTGATGCGAGTAAGACGATAGATGAGATAAAAGAAGACATTTATTCTAAGCTCGAGGCATTGTAAATAATAGCTACATGTACAGAGAGAAAGATGACGAGATGGATGACTGGATTTATTCGCAGACATCGGAGGATATGGGAGTTATATGGCACGGGAATATGCACATGCATACATCATAGAGGGAAGAAGTGGCGAAGAGCGAGATGCTTATATCAAAAACTTTGCAAAAGATATCATTTGCCCTAATACAGACTTATCTGGAAATGCATGTGGGAATTGTCCAGCTTGCATAAGAGTGAGTAGCGGTACACATGAGGACCTTTTCTTTATGAACCAGAGCGGTAAGGAAACTTACAAGACATCTGACGCAGCCGCCATGATAGAAAGACTCGGCATGAGACCGTATGGAGAGCATAATGTCGGGATTATTGATAATGCTGAGAGACTTAGCGAGATAGTTCAAAATAAGCTGCTCAAAACCTTAGAGGAACCATATCCTGGCACGGTCATCATCCTGGCTACGGACAACAAGGAGTCGCTACTACCCACTGTAAAATCCAGGTGTGTTGAGCTGAGAATGCATGAACAAACTATCGATACTGTAAATTCAGACAGCATTGATCTTCTGATGAAAGAGTGGTTTGGTAATACCTATTTTTTTAAAATCCGTGAAGTCATCAGAAAAAATTTTAAAAGTAATGAGGAGGCATTTAAGTTTCTAGATGTGCTGGAGAGGGATTTGCACGAAACGCTAATAGGCGGAGAGGGGCTAAATAAGAATGCTGGGAATATAATCCAGATGATAGATCAGATCGAAGAGACAAGAATAAATATAAAGCGTGGCATGAACCCAGAATATGCGCTGAACTCATTATTTCTGAACAGAAATAACATAAATAAAAGGTAGTTAGAAACTCTCCGAATGTACATATTCGGTTTTTAATAGATAAGAAGGGAAATTTATATATGATAGAAATTATAGGTGTAGGCTTTATGAAAGCCAACAAGACATATTACTTCGATCCTGCAGGTGTTAGCTACGAGCTAGGCGAGCTAGTGATAGTGGAGACGGCTAGAGGTATGGAACTAGGTCATATTTCAATAGCAAACTGCGAGATCGATGAGAGTGAGCTTGTTGCGCCATTAAAGGGTGTAGAGCGCAAGGCAACGAAGAAAGATATTCAGAGATACAAGGATAATCTGGCTAAGCGCGACGGTGCGATGAAGGTCTGCGAAGAGAAAATTTTACAGCATAAGCTGGACATGAAACTTGTGGATGCAGAATTTACTATAGACGGTACAAAGGTTATATTCTACTTCTCGGCAGATGGAAGAATTGATTTTAGAGGACTTGTAAAGGACCTTGCTTCTCAGTTTAAGATGAGAATAGAACTTCGCCAGATTGGAGTTCGAGACGAAGCGAAGATGCTCGGTGGCATAGGGATTTGCGGTAGACCGCTTTGCTGCAGCAAGTGGTTAAATGATTTTCAGCCGGTTTCAATCAAGATGGCCAAGCAGCAGAATCTGTCCCTCAATCCATCTAAGATATCTGGAACTTGTGGTAGGCTTATGTGCTGCTTGAACTTTGAAAACAAGACATATAAAGAACTCCGCAAGGGGATGCCTAACGAGGGAGAACACATAGAAACTCCTGACGGCATAGCCAAGGTTGTAAACGTTGATTTATTTAACGGAAGTGTCACAGCTAGGCTGATTGTCGAGGATAAAGAAACTGGAGAGGATACGCTAGGTCCTGATTACAATATCTATTTCAAAAAAGAAATTAAGCGTATAGATAAGAAGCACCATCATAATAAAAGTGATGACTTAGGAGATCTCGATGAGGAGACTCTGAAAGAGATTAAAGAGCTAACACGCGACTAATTTAGACGCATTGATGTTTCGAGTGATGAGGATCGGAGATATATGCAAAGAAAACTAGATCGAATCGACGATATAGGTATGGGCGGATTTAAAGTAGTGCAAGGAGATGGATTTAGCTACGGGATTGACGCGGTTTTGCTAGCGGCTTTTGCCAGTGGTGAAACCGGTGCTAAACCTATCAAGAGCAGGCTCAAGATGCGTGTAGCTGACCTCGGTACAGGGAATGGGATAATCCCGTTTGTACTTGCACATAAGCTTCCTATGTCTGAAATTGTAGGATTTGAAAGAAATCCGATTTCGCTTGAAAGAGCAGTACGTGGGCGTGAGATGAATGAGCTTGAAGACAGAATAAACTTCGTGCTTACGGATATTTCTCAACTTGATGGATACGATGAGACTTTCGATGCTGTTGTTACCAACCCGCCTTACTTTAGACGTGGGGCTGGGATTCCAAATGAAGATAGCGCAAAGTTTATTGCGCGTCATGAGACCACGGCTGGAATCGCTGAATTTGCAAAGTGTGGAAGTCGGATTTTGAAGTCTGGAGGCGACTTCTATATGATTCATAGACCATCGCGACTACCGGACATCAGCCAAGCCTTGCGAGCAGCATCACTGGAGCCTAAGGAGTTGCAGCTCGTCGTGCCGAGCAGCTCAGCACCAGCAAACCTAGTTCTTATTCATGCAGTAGCAGGTGCAAAGCCTGATCTTAAGATGCTGCCAGAGATTGCCGTCTACAATTCCGATGGCAGTGGCTATACAGAACTGATCAAACGCATATATATGTAGACCTAGTATGCAAGACAGATAATACCAACACATATCTGATATATCATGTATTTATAAGATTGAACATACAATATGCCTAAGATATAATTTATATACTGACTAAAGAGTAGAAGGAGGGAATGATGAGAGTCTCATTAGATATCAAACAAGCGACAATCTTACTAGTGCTGATCGCACTGTTTATACTCATAATTTTCTTGATTAGATTGGCTATCAAATTTGCTGACACGCTTAGAAACGTGGATGAGTTGCTCGCCGATACCAAGAGGATGACTACAATTGCAGCAGCTAGAACGGAGCAGGTCGATGAACAGATTGACCATGCGATTGATATGTTTGTGAGTGTGGGCAATAAAATAAATGAAAACCGCTCTATTATCAGGACTGCGGGAAATGTAGGAACTGCTGCTGGTGCACTCAAGTCATTCAGTAGAAAGTCGAAGAAGCGTGCGAATAGGTACGAGATGGACGAAATGAATTACGAGCGTCCTAATAGGATTCGTAAGAGAAAGCGCAGATAACGTACATAAGGCAATTATTTAAGAGGTGCTTTCAGCATCTCTATATCTATTTATCAAGGAGAGTTTCCAGTGGCAAAGATATTAGTTAACAACAGCGGACCCTTAGAAGGAGAGGTTAAAATTAGCGGAGCAAAGAATGCAGTTCTGCCTCTCATGGCAGCAACTCTGTTGACACCAGACACATGTGTGATCGATGATGTCCCAGACCTGTCGGATGTAATGGTTATGCGAAAGATGCTCGAGAGCTTTGGGGCTGTCGTATATATGTCTGATCCAGGTAGACTATCGGTTAATGTGGCTGAGATTACCACGGTTGAAGGAGATGCTGAGCTCGTGTCTCAGATGAGGGCATCTACAATGGCCATGGGTCCTCTGCTTGCAAGATGTGGCAAGGTTGTGATGCCACTTCCTGGAGGATGCACAATAGGAAAGAGACCTATCGATCTTCATCTCAAGGGATTTAAAGCTCTTGGAGCAACTGTGACGGAGGACCTAGAGAATTCGAGCATCATAATTGAAGCACCGAAAGGTGGTTTGGTTGGTGATGCTATTTACCTCGATTTTCCTAGTGTTGGCGCGACAGAGAATATATTGATGGCAGCAGCGCTTGCCAAGGGACCTACTATTCTAGAGAATGCTGCCAAGGAACCTGAGATTGTTGATTTAGCGAATATGCTCAACAAGATGGGAGCGAAGATTAAAGGGGCAGGTACAGACACTATACGCATCACGGGAGTAGATGAACTTTCAGGTGCGATTCACACCGTGATTCCAGATAGAATAGAATGTGGAACATTTATGCTAGCTGCAGCTATCACTAGAGGAAAAGTTCTCATTAAAAATGGTATACCCGGTCATGTAAGACCGATAATAGCAAAGCTGAAGGAATGCGGAGTTTCGGTAACTGTCGATGAAGAGGGCGTACTCGTAGATGCAACTACGGGAAATCTCGTTGCGACTGATATCAAAACTCTGCCATACCCAGGATTTCCGACAGATATTCAATCACCGTTCATGGCGTTTCTGACTACCGTCGAAGGAACCAGCGTGGTTAGAGAGACAGTTTTTGAAAACCGCTTCATGCATGTAGTTGAACTTAACCGTATGGGAGCTGATATCTCTGCAGATAACAGCAGGGAGGCGACGATTCCTGGAAGTAAGCAGCTTCACGGAGCAAAGGTTAGGTCGACAGACCTTCGTGCAGGTGCGGCAATGGTGCTTGCAGGCTTGGTAGCAACTGGAACTACTGAAGTGAGTGAAATCTATCATATCGAAAGAGGATATGAGGATTTTGTTGGAAAATTCAAGAGTCTGGGTGCAGACCTCATGAGAGTGGAGGAACACGATGTCTAACAACAAGTATCTTGAGATGCTAGCTCAGAAATATCCGAATCATCGTTCTGTCAATGCAGAAATTGTTAACCTTAGAGCGATTCTAGCCCTGCCAAAGGGTACAGAGTATTTTTTAAGCGATCTTCACGGTGAATACGATGCGTTCCAATATTTTGTGCGCAGTGCATCAGGTACTATTAAGATGAAAATCGATGAGAACTTTGGGGCGATTCTTAGCGCAACAGATAGAGAGCAATTAGCGGCGCTCATATACGATCCGATAAATGAACTTAAGAGAAGAGAGGTCAATGAAGCCGATTTTAATGCTTGGTGCTCTTCTGCTATTTATAGATTGATAATCATATGCAGAGCAGTATCTAATAAGTATACTAGGTCTAAGGTTAGAAGGATTCTGCCTGATAATACTGGTTATATTATGGATGAGCTGATGTTTGCTGATGACGATGATAACAGACAGAAGTATTATCAAGAAATCATCGATTCTGTAATCGAATTTAAAATTGCCAAGACGCTAATCACAGAAATTGCTAACACGATAAGCGAACTAGCAGTCGATCATCTGCATATCATCGGTGATATCTTTGATAGGGGGCCTAAACCTCATAGGATTATGGACTTCCTCATGTCCAGGCGCAGTATTGATATTCAGTGGGGAAATCACGATGTTGTGTGGATGGGAGCAGCGTGCGGAAATAGACCATGCATTGCAAATATCATTCGCATGAACGTTAGCTACAACAATTTCGATATGCTGGAGTATGGATATGGTATTAATCTACGTCCACTAGCAACACGCGCACAGCAGATTTATGGGGATGATCCGTGCACAGGATTTATGCCTCATGTACTCGAAAAGAATAGATTTGATCCAATCCCTGAGGAGCTTGCGGCTAAGATGCACAAGATGATTGCGATTATCCAGTTCAAGGTTGAAGGTCAGACAATAATGAACCATCCTGAGTTCAAGCTGGACCACAGATTGATGCTCGATAAAATCAATTTTGAGGACGGAACGGTTAATTGTTACGGAGAAATTTATCCAATTAAGGATACGAACCTTCCGACTATTGACTCATCAGATCCATACAAGCTAAGTCCTGAAGAGGAAGAGGTGATGGTGGCGCTTGAGGCGTCTATAGCTAACTCTAAAAAGCTACAAGAACATATTAACTTTCTGTATACGCATGGCGCTCTTTTTACCACATACAATGGCAATCTGTTGTTCCATGGATGCATCCCATTTACGGAGGATGGCGACTTCATGGAAGTGACAATAGCTGGCAAGACCAACCATGGGGCAGATCTCATGAGGCAACTCGATCAGGAACTAAGAGAGGTGTATTTTAATCCTAGATGCGAGCTCGATAAGGCAGATGCTGCAAATCTAATGTGGTACCTATGGCTAGGTCCGGATTCACCGCTATTTGGTAAGGATAAGATGACTACATTTGAGAGACTCTTTATTGCGGATAAATCCACGCACAAGGAGCATACGGTTCCATATTATAAGCTGATTAAGAATAAGGACATCTGCATCAAGATTATACGTGACTTCGATCTTGATCCATCGAAGGGAATTATTCTAAATGGACATGTTCCAGTTAAAATCAAGGACGGAGAAAGTCCGATTAAAGGTGAAGGGAAACTTATAGTTATCGACGGTGGTATCTCAAAGGCTTACCAGAAAACTACTGGAATTGCTGGATATACGTTTATATTTAACTCATGGTTTATGGCGTTATCGGAACACGAACCATATCACCCGCTCCAGCCAGATGGTACACAGGAATTTAAAAGCCCTAACATTGTAACGACCCACACACTCCCTGAGCGTATGCTGATTATAGATACAGATATAGGGAAGGTGCTGCAGTCTCAGATAGATGACCTTCAGCAGTTAAATGCTGAGTTCCGCAAGGGAACAATCAAGGAGGTTTATCCGAAGAGGGGGAAATACTACTCCAAGAACTAGATGACATCAATAGAGGAAACCCCCTTCTATAACTAGATGATATTCAACAGGAATGTATATTAATCTTGAAATTATAGATGATATGCCAAGCGGTATGAATACTGCTTAGAAGCTACCCAAGTTGGATAAATGTCTTTCCGGTAACCAGACAATTGCACTGCATGTAAGTGTCATAAATACTAACAATAGAAAGAAGGTGCTACTATGATTCGCATAATAAGTGTTGTGCTTGGCGGATTTCTGTTCGCTTTATGCATTTACTATTTCATGTTGCTATATAAGAATAATAGGAGAAATAGGTTCTAATGAAAGTGCAGACTATTAGTATTCCCAATAAGCAATATACCAAGTCGTCTAGTGGACTTGCTTGTATAACTGGGGCGAGCTCAGGTATAGGCGCAGAGTTTGCACGCCAGCTTGCAGTCGAAGGGTATTCGGTTATCTTAGTTGCAAGAAGAGAGGAAAGGCTCGTTGACCTTGGGCAAGAACTCACAAGTGATTATCATGTAGATTGCGAGTGCATAACAGCAGATTTAACGGATTTAAACGAATGTGCCGAACTTGTTCGGCATCTTAAGTCCAAGCAAAATATGCCTCTAGATATTCTAATCAATAATGCTGGCTTTGGTGCAGTTGGGAGATTTGATAAGAGCGACATTTCGACTGATCTTAACATGATAGACGTCAATGTTAGAGCTCTTCACTATATCGCTCATCAGCTGATGCCTCATTTTATAGAGCGTGATTATGGTCATATTATCAATGTAGGTTCTGTTGCTGGGCTTATGCCTGGTGGACCTTATATGGCGACGTATTATGCGACAAAGTCATATGTAGTATCTCTTACAAATGCACTTGCAGAAGAACTGAAACGACTTGGTAGCCACGTTCAGATTCATGCGCTCTGCCCGGGACCGGTAAATACAGAGTTTAACGATGTTGCAAACGTTAAATTCTCACTCAAGGGGATAACTGCGCGTGAATGTGTATCGTATTGCATCGACGAAGCGGATAAGGGTAAGATAATAATTATTCCTAATATGATGGTAAGAGTAGCTGCAATTGCTTCGAAGCTAGTGCCAAGGGACATAATGCTCGGTATCGTGGCACGCAGTCAGAAGAGTAAATTTTAAAGATAGGCTTGCAAAACCATTGAATTCACTTGACAACAGCACCATACCATGTTAAATTGGTGTAGTGCTTTGAGCGCCTATAGCGCAATTGGATAGAGCGTCACACTACGAATGTGAAGGTTCGGGGTTCGAGTCCCTGTGGGCGCACCACACAAAATACTGCAACTCAGTGGAGTTGCAGTATTTTGATTTTTGCAGGCAAGGCTTATGCCTATATATTGATTATTTCAATTTTAAATCTCTAATAATAGAACATCTTCAAATAGATTTTAACTATAGGTAAATCTATTGAGATTAAAAGCCTTAGGTGGTAGTCTCATTAACGTAATGAAGATGAAAATTTATGGAGGTGTATGTAATGTCAATTACAGCTGAAACAGCGCAAGAGCATAAGAATGACCCTGCGGTTCTATGCTGCAGAGCAGAGGAGGGAACTGAGTTAACTCCGGCAAACTTTGAAGATCCGGCGAT
Source organism: Mogibacterium neglectum (assembly GCF_030644205.1). NCBI lineage: Bacteria > Bacillati > Bacillota > Clostridia > Peptostreptococcales > Anaerovoracaceae > Mogibacterium > Mogibacterium neglectum. Next base: position 1,315,868 of record NZ_CP128647.1, on the reverse strand, counting down.
TTTTCCTGATCTAATTGATACTGGACTACTTAACATAGATGGAGCGCTTAAGCTTGGACAGGTGCTCAACGGATCAAAGCTAACGAAGACCGTTGATTCCCTAACTCCAATTACTCCAGATATCGTTGATAAATATGATGAAGAAGTTAATGAGGCTGCTGAAGAAACTGATGAAATATCTGAAGCAGGTGCAATAACAGAACCTTCAATTGATGGACAAGTACAGAACGTTAACATGTCGGTTGTTGGCGGCGTTGTTAAGCTCTATATCGGGGAGGGCAAAGACATAGCAATCGAGTTCCCAGTTTAGAACCATTTTTTAACCGCATAGATAGATAATTGATCAACTCCTTTGAGCCAGGCTTAGTCTGGCTCTTTATTTTATATAATAGGATTACAATAAAAAATAAGGGCTGACATTTACAGCCCTTATTTATTATGAATATAAATCATATTTAATATATTATTTAGGAACTACGAATCCCTTTCCTAGAGCATCGTCTGGATCTATAAACCAAGTAGCTTCTCCGCAGAGATATGCACCACCCTTTACCTGAGGCACGATTGCATCGAACTCGCCAACCTTTGTCTCGCTCTGAATCATGCCGTAGAACTTAGTTCCGATAAATGACTCATAAACGAATTCCTTACCAACAGGAAGCTCTCCAAGTGCGTGTAGTAGGGACATCTTAGCTGATGTACCAGTTCCGCATGGGGATCTGTCTAGCTGAGGATCTGCAGGGTCTCCAAATACTACGAGGTTACGTAGATCGGCATCTGGAGTATCTGTTGTTGAGTAGTTCTCAACTAGGTCTACAGATGTGATATCAAGCTCAGGGTGCTGTATGGAAACGGTCTTGTTAACTTCCTGTAGCATGAAACTTGAGAATCTTGTTAGGAAGCCAGCTGTGTCAGGACCAACCTTGATTCCGAAGTTCTTCTCTGTATCAACAAGAGCGAAGAAAGAACCACCGAAGCAGATGTCATATACAACATCCTTGCCCTCAAACTCAACATGAAGATCCTTCTTGTATCTAAATGAAGGAACGTTTGTAAGTGTTACACCGGTAACCTTACCATCCTTAACATCAGCGACTGTCTTGATGATACCAGCAGGAGCTTCTAAAACAACCTCAGTCTGAGGTTCCTTCATCTCCATTAGACCACCTTCAAGAATTGCAGTAACAACACCGATTGTGCAGTGTCCGCACATGTTGAGGTATCCACCTCCATCCATGAAGAATACTCCAAAATCAGCTTCCTTATTGCAAGGTTCTACAACGAAAGCACCGAACATATCGTGGTGTCCGCGAGGCTCGAACATGAGAGCAGTTCTTACGTAATCGTAATGCTCTTCGAGGTAATGTTTTCTCTCAATCATTGTATTACCTTCTGTCTCTGGGCAATCAAGAGCTACTCTGCAGTACTCACCTTCAGTGTGAGCTTCTATAGTTCTGATAGCGTCAGTGTACTTAGTGTAATCAATCTTAGCAGTTAGTGTCATATCATGTACCTCCTTAGGTTACATAAGTATAAAAATAAATAATCGCCACCTAAGTAAACTATAGAGCAGTAAATATTAAAAGTCAATAATATAACAAATGCATATAACTAAAATTAATATACAGATAATATAGGTGTAAGTTCAAATACACTGAAACAATCTTGTTTTAACGGAAATGTTGTGAATTGATTATCAAGAAAATATAATAAAGCTTTTGTATCGATAAAAATTACTGATAAAAAAACATGACAAAAAAAGGCAGATAGTGTATAAACAGATATGCGATATGACAGAAATTTATCTATTGAAAAACTCAATAGATAATCTAACAATTATCATTGAAATAAATAAATCGTTATGTTATCATCAATCTAGAAAAGAGTGCGCATTACCTTTATTTGTGTGGCTTTTCGAACGATACGCATTAATGATTTGTAGAGTCAAAAATATTTAAGGAGAGACTGTGTCATGGAAAATTTGCAGATTTTGTTGAGACAGCATGTAGGTAAACCTTGTGCTCCAATTGTTAAAGTTGGTGACAAAGTTAAGAAGGGAACCCTCATTGCAGAACCAACAGGTCTCGGCGCAAATATCTTCTCCAGCGCTTACGGTGTTGTTGAAGAAATAACAGACGAGATGATTGTTATTAAGCCTGATGAAGAGCAGAAGGACGAGTTCGTTCCTATTGAAGAAGGAACTCCTCTTGAGATGGTTAGGGCTGCTGGAGTTGTAGGAATGGGCGGAGCTGGATTCCCTACTGCAGTAAAGCTAGATGCTCATTTTGAGGATGGTGGTTACATCCTTGTAAATGCTTCTGAGTGCGAGCCTGGACTAAAGCATAACATTCAGCAGATTGAGGAAGAACCAGAGAAAGTTATCCGTGGAGTTAAGCTCTGTATGGAAATCTCCGGAGCAGATAAGGCAATCTTTGCTATTAAGAAGAAGAATCGTAAGGCGGTTGAAATCCTAGACGAATGTCTCAAGGATGAGCCAAATATCACTAGACATCTTCTACCAGATATCTACCCAATGGGAGAAGAAAGAGCTGTAGTAAGAGAATGTCTAGGAATTGAGCTAGAGCCAAGCCAGCTTCCGTCAGCAGCTAAGTCTGTTGTAATCAACAGTGAGACTTGCTCAAGAGTAGCTGAGGCTGTAGATGAGAGAAAGCCATCATTCCTAAAGCACCTCACAGTTAGAGGTAAGCTAAACGGTGGGCACGATGCACATGTGTTCATGGACGTTCCAGTTGGTACAAGCGTTGGTGCTCTAATCGAGAGAGCTGGTGGAATTGACGGTGAGTATGGTGAAATCGTAATGGGTGGTGCCTTCACTGGTAAATCAACAACATTAGATGCACCTATCACAAAGACAACAGGAGCTATCCTAGTTTCCATGCCATTCATGGATTTACATGGAGCAAGCATGGGGATTCTCGTTTGCGCATGTGGTGGAAACTATGAGAGAATGCAGGAGCTTTGCAAGAAGTACAATGCAAAGGAAGTGTCACTCTGCTACTGCAAGCAGGCACAGGAGATGCCTAATGGCACAAGGAAGTGTGAGAGACCAGGAAATTGCCCAGGTCAGGTATCAAACAACCTACAGTTTAAGAAGGATAAGTGTGAATACATTATTATCGGAAACTGTTCAGATTGTTCGAACACTGTAATGGCTTCTGGACCTAAGATGGGTCTAAAGGTAATTCACCAGACAGACCACATCATGAGAGCGGTAGATCATCCACTATATAGAACTCTGAGAGTTTCTAAGCAGGTTGATCAGGATCTTAACGTAGTAGATAACGTTGAGAACAACTAGTTGATATTTAATCCGAGTGTTTCATGTGCCCGATCGCATGAAGCATGGACGGAGTAAATATATAAAATTTTGCATTTGCAAAGGCAATATTTTTAAGGAGGAAGATCGATATGTCAATCACAGCTGAAACAGCTAAACAACATGCGAACGACCCAGCGGTACTATGCTGCAGAGCAGAAGAAGGAACCGTTCTTGAGCCTGCTAACTTCGAAGATCCAGCAATTTTCCCAGATCTAATTGATTCTGGTCTGCTGAATGTCGATGGCGCTCTCAAGCTCGGTCAGGTACTAAACGGATCGAAACTAACTAAAACTGTTGATTCTTTAACTCCAATCACAGCAGACATCGTTGATAAGTACGATGCTGATGAGGTTGCAGAGGAAGAGGCTCCAGTTGCTGAAGTAGAGGAGGCTCCAGCTGCGGCAGCAGCTCCAGTAGCTTCAGTTGCAGCAATAGGAACAATCAAGCTACACATCGGAGAGGGAAAGAACATCGACATCGAGCTCCCAGCAGGACTTGGTGGTGGCGTTGTAGCTCCAGCTCAGACAGTAGCAACAGCAGCTCCAGCAGCAGTAGCAGCAGCTCCGGTTGAAGAGCATACTGAGACTGTTCTAAGAGAGATGACAAGAAAGCACTACAAGATCAACAAGGTTGTTCTTGGAGACGAGACTAAGATTGAGGGAGATACTCTCTACGTTCGTAAGAGCGCAGCTACAGAGGGTGCTGAAGCACAGAAGCTAGTACAGTCTCTTGAGCTTAGTCTAATCACACCAGATGATTACCACGTATACACAGAGACAGTAATGGACATCCAGCCAATTGCTACAAAGGCAGATTCCGATATGGGACTTGGTGAAGGCGTTACTCAGGTTCTTGATGGTGTAGTAATGGTCGTAACTGGTATTACAGAAGAAGGTGTTCAGGTTGGTGAGTTCGGTTCATCCGAGGGATACATTGACGAGAACATGATGTGGGGTCGTCCAGGAGCTGTTGATAAGGGTGAGATTATGATTATTGCTCACGCAGTTATCGACAACCTAAAGAACATGGAAAGACCGGGACCTATCGCAGTTCATACTGCTGTAGACCACGTAGTTTCTGAGATCAGAGAAGCTATGAAGAGAGATCTTAAGGATGTTACTCCATCAGAGGAGCAGGTTCTTAAGCAGACAAGACACCCTGGAAAGAAGAAGGTTGTTATCGTTAAGGAAATCATGGGACAGGGTGCTATGCACGACAACTTCCTATTCCCTAACGATCCTGTAGGCGTACTAGGAGCTAAGCCAAACGTTGACCTTGGTAACGTTCCGGTAATGGCTAACCCACTCGAGGTGCTAGATGGTTGTATCCACGCTCTAACTTGTATCGGACCTGCTTCAAAGGAAATGTCCAGACACTACTGGAGAGAGCCACTAGTTCTTGAGTCAGTACATGATGAAGACATCGACGTAGTAGGTGTTATCTTCGTTGGATCACCTCAGGCTAATGCCGACAAGTTCTATGTATCCAGAAGACTTGGTCAGATGGTTGAGTCAATGGACGTTGATGGTGCATTCGTTACAACAGAAGGATTCGGAAACAACCACGTTGACTTCACTTCCCACATCGAGCAGATTGGTAAGAGAGGAATTCCAGTTGTTGGATTCTCATTCTGTGCTGTACAGGGTGCTCTCGTAACAGGAAACAAGTACTGCGATGCAATGATCGACAACAACAAGTCCATGTCCGGAATCGAGAACGAAGTTCTTGCTTGCAACACACTCTGCACAGAGGATGCTATCCGTGGACTTGCTATGCTGAAGGCTAAGATGGCTGGCGAAGAAGTTAAGGCTCCAGAGAGAACCTACAACGTAAATGTTAAGAACAACAACGTTGAGCTCATTGAGAAAGCTACTGGCGCTAAGATGGAACTCGTTGAGAACGAGCAGTCACTTCCAATCAGTGAAAAGAGAAAGGAAAAGTACGACTAATCTTATATTAGAAAGGTAGATATTATAGATGAAGTACGGAGATAAGATAATCAAAGTTGAAGGAGTCATCACAGAGGTACACGATGTAGGAATCTGCGTAGACATTAAAGGTCGTTTAGGTGAACTCAAAGTGCCTATGAGAATGGTGATTTCAGATTATCCACTAGAGGTTGGACAGACGGTCGCATGGAATATGAGCTTCATAGAACAAGAAGGACCGGAAGTCAACGAAAAGTACGTAAGTAATATCGATATTCTAAACAGACGTCGTGCTGAATATGCTGAAAAGCACAAATAACTAAGGAGGAAAAGACAAATGAGTATGACAGTTGTAAAAGGCTTACAATCTGAAATATTTGTTCCTATTACACCTAAGTCAGTATTTACACCAGTAACTAAGCCACTCAAAGAGATGACGGTTGCTCTTGCTACTGCTGCAGGTGTACACGTAAAGACAGATAAGAGATTTAACCTCGCTGGGGACTTCACTTGGAGAAAAATACCAGATGATACACCTTCAAGCGAGTTAATGGTAACACATGGTGGATACGATAACTCTGACGTTAACAAGGACATCAACTGCATGTTCCCTATCGACAGACTCCATGAGTTAAGAGACTCAGGTTTCATCAAGGCTACTGCACCTACACATGCTGGATTCATGGGTGGTGGTGGAAACATCGAAAAGTTCACAAACGAGACTGGTCCAGAAGTTGCACAGATGCTCAAGGATGAAGGCGTTGATGCTGCAATCCTTACAGCTGGATGAGGAACTTGCCACCGCTCTGCAACAATCGTGCAGAGAGCAATTGAGGCTGCTGGAATTCCAACAGTTATTATCGCAGCACTTCCACCAGTTGTAAGACAGGCTGGATCTCCACGTGCGGCTGCTCCTATCGTACCTATGGGTGCTAATGCAGGTGCTCCACATGACGTAGAGATGCAAACAGCTATCGTAAAGGCAACACTAGAGCTTCTCGAGACAATCGAGACTCCAGGAAAGATTGTTCCACTGCCTTACGAGTATCACGCTGTAATCTAGTTCTTAATTTAATAGGACATCGGAAACGAAGATGGGGCAGATTTATATCTGCCCCTTTTTTCTAAAGAAAGTTCGAGAAATTCTTAACACATTATGCCACCTATTTAAAAGATTGATCGAACAGACTAGAAATTATTACGTATTTACACAGTAGCTAAAGTATTGAGGTATGCATATGAGTGTACAGGAAATTGATTTGAGAAGACTTGTCATAAAGGCTTTTCATATGAATGACGTTGAGATGGGTGATAACAATAGCGTTGGTTATAACGGTGTAATGACCGTATCCAAAGAGATTATCCCATCACTACTTGAGAAGTATGAAAAACTTGATAATATAGATATTCAGGTAATTAAACCTGGAAATCATGATAGATGGACTAATACTATCATGGATATCATTCCTATCTCTGCAAAGGTACTTGGAAAGTGTGGAGAGGGTATCACTCATACATTAACAGGTGTATATGTGATGCTTACAGGTGTTGATACTGAAGGAAAACAGACACACGAGTTTGGATCTTCAGAAGGTCAGCTTAGCGAACAGTTAGTTCTTGGTAGGGCTGGTACACCAGGTGAAGATGACTATATTATCTCCTTCGATGTTACTTTTAAAAAGGATATGGGACAGGATAGACATGGTTGTCTCGAAGCTCATCAAGCTTGCGATGATTTTATTCAGATATACAGAGAGCTGATGAAGAAATTTGACGGAAATAAAGCGACAGAGCGTCATGAGTACCATGACATTGCCAGACCAGGTCAGAAGAAGGTATTAATTATCAGGCAGGTTGCTGGTCAGGGCGCCATGTACGACACATATCTGTTCCCAGATGAGCCATCAGGCGCTCATGGTGGACGTTCTATAATAGAGATGAACAATATGCCAGTCTTCCTAACTCCAAATGAGTACAGAGACGGGGCTATTCGTTCAATGCAGTAAGGAGGTGCTGATATGGGAATTGGTCCTTCAACAAAAGAAACAAGCTTACATCATTTTAGAGATCCACTAGTAGATATCGTCGGTTCAGATTCTGGTATTGATCTAATGGGAGTCCTACTATTCGGTACGTCAGATGACAACAAGGAGAAACTCAGAAACAGTAAGCGTGCTGCCATTATGGCTGAAGGCATGAGAGCTGATGGTGTAATTCTTACATCTGATGGATGGGGAAATAGTGACGTAGACTATACAAACTGCGTCGAGGAGCTCGGCGAGATGGGAATTCCTATGTCCGGGCTAAACTTTAGCGGTACCATGGCTACTTTTGTGGTTGAAAATGAGTATTTGCAGAATAATATCGTAGATATAAATAAGAACCCAGAAGGGCTTGAATCTAATATCGTCGGTGAGAACAACATGACTGAGGACGATGTTAAGAAAGCTCTTATGATTCTTAAAATTCGCATGAAAGAAAAAGAACTCAAAAATAGATAGTAAGACGGTATTGTCATTGATATGATATAATACCAATAGGGATGACGGGCAATTCCGGCATCCCTTATTCTATGGATGAGATTAACCGTAGAACACTAAAATTTCATCATCATCAATATTTTTATAAGATAAGGAGAGTTTGTGCATCAGTTTCGCTACGAGGCTAGATTGCACGATATGACGCATATGAGAAATCCAAATAGACAGGCGGCAAAGAGGCGTGCAGATCAAACAGATGGTTCAGATACTATATTAATATATAATTCTAGCAATGGTGCCACAGAGAAGTATGCAGAATGGATAGCAGAAGCCCTGGACTGCGACGTGATGAAATATTCACGTGCTAAGCTAGGATATGCTTCAATGTATAAAAATATAATATTTGGCAGCTGGATTAGAGGTGGTGAGATAACACGCTTTAATATGCTTCGTGCAAACCTATCAAATTTTGGTATAGATAATAATAACCTAATCGTATTTACAACGGGTATTATTGAGCCGACTGATGAGTATAGAACCTTTGTAAAGGGACTTAATGGTTGTAAACAGTTGCCAGATGATTGTTTTTATATGCTATCAGGAAAATATAATTCAAAAGAATGCAAGAGCGCAGACAAGATTGCACTCAAAGCTATGGGGAAAAAGATATTTGCTCCAGTCCGTGATGATCAAGTTCAAAATGCAAAGGAAAGATTTGAAAATGGCTATGATGGTATAAATGAGGAGGCAATTCTCCCTATCATTGAAAAGGTTCGTGGATTTAGGGACCTGTAAATACAAGAGTTTTAGGGTACGGGAATTAGTAGATACAGAAGTGCCGTAATCAGTAAGTACGAGGCTGAAAGATGATAGATGATAGATCCTAAAGATTAGCAGTTACTAAATATTAAATTTATAAAAAAGGTCTCCAGATGGAGACCTTTTTTATTTCTTATTGTGCTTATTAAGCTTTCTTCTTATCAGCAAGGGCATCCTTACCGAACATAAATGCTGTGAAGTATACAACTACGATAACAATCTTCAACAGTACATCTATTGGTAGATTCTTTACTAGGAAGTATGCGATGCAGACACCAATCACACCACCAACCATCTGGCAAAGTGTGCAAACCATGTCGAATCTGTTTTCCTTGATGAACTTAGGTCCATTACCAAATGCCATTAGATATGCGCAAGATCCCATCATGATTGGGAACGCAGCTCCAACGTTCATTCCGAGAACGGAGATAAGCGCTAAGCAAGGAGCATACAGACCTACACCGATGTTCATAAGAGCACCTAGGAAGAAGTTTACAATTACAGCGATTACCAGCTTAGCTCCGTGAAGAGCAGTTGCAGTTCCAACTAGTCCGAATGGACCAATATTAGCAGTCTTGCAAGCCATTACAGTACCTAGAATCAACAGACCAACGCACATTCCGATACGAACCTTGTGCTGATCCCACTTTGTAACGAATCCAGCTCCTACGAATGCACCGAGTACAGCTGCGACAAGCATAGATACGAGTGTTAGAGTATCAATATCAACGAATCCGAAGAATAGGAATGCCTCTAGAAGTACTGGGAGAGTATCTCCAACATTTAGAGTACCAGGGATATAGATGTCCTTGATGGATCCTCTAATCTTAAAGAGTGCGCAAGATGTAGCGTATGAACCGATTCCTAGTGTATCGAAGAAGTTAGCAACAACACCAACCATAGCGTTCCAAGGTGCAAACTTCTTCTGCTCAGCCCACTCAGCTTTTCCTTCTTCAGTTGCTAGGTTAGCTTTTACCTTTAGTAGTGTTAGCGTGACACAGAGAACCATTCCGATCACGCATAGACCTTTTAGTGCATATAACATAATAACCTCCATACGTTTTAAAAACGATGTAAAAAATAATTCCTACAGACTCCCGATCGTCTGTTCTTGAGTTCATTATAGGGATTTGATATATGTTTGTCAATAAATATAGAGATAATATGTTATTATTGTGAAGATATTGATATTTAGATATTTTCGGGTTCTTGTGATACAATTTACTGACTGAAAGAAAAATTATTTTTAATATATTATTTATTAATTAATATATTTATTAGTAAAGAGGTAGAGATGGCATTTACACACTTACATGTTCACTCAGAATACAGTTTGCTAGACGGAATGTCCAAGATTAACAAAGCACCTGAATATGTGAAGAGTTTAGGAATGGACTCCTTGGCTATAACCGATCATGGTGTTATGTTCGGTATTATTGACTTTTATAAATCCTGCAAAAAATCAGGCATTAAGCCAATAATCGGCTGTGAAGTCTATGTAGCTCCGAGGACTCGCTTCGATAAGGATCCAGACCGTGACAGGAATATGAATCACCTCGTACTTTTAGCGGAGAACATGACAGGATATAAAAACCTAACTAAACTCGTATCAGCTGCATTTACAGAAGGATTTTATTTTAAACCGAGAGTAGATAAGGAATTGCTGCGCGAGCATAGTGAAGGAATAATTTGTCTGTCTGCTTGCTTAGCTGGTGCAATACCAAGAAAGATTTTAAATGGTGATTACTCTGGTGCAAAGGTAGAGGCACTTGAACTACGCGATATATTTGGAATAGATAATTTCTATCTGGAGGTACAGAATCATTTTCTCGATGATGACAAACCGGCTATTGAGGGGCTCGTTAAGCTTGCGGAGGAAATCGGTGCGCCTCTAGTTGCCACTAATGACGCACACTATATTAAGAGAGGCGATGCTAAGGCTCATGATGTGCTGCTTGCAATCCAGACAGGTTCAACGGTTGATGACGAAAATCGAATGAGATTTGCGAATGATGAATTTTATCTTAAGAGCGAAGCAGAGATGCTTGAGCTTTTTCCTAGTCACCCTGAGGCTATAGAAAATTCTCACAAGATTGCTGAGCGATGCAATGTGGGGTTTGAGTTCGGAGAATATCACCTGCCAGAGTTCATACCACCAGAAGATATGACCAACAAGGATTATCTAAGAAAGCTTTGTTACGAGGGACTTGAGAGAAGATATGGCAGCGAAGCTAATGAGCAGAGTTCTATATATCGTGACAGATTAGAGAGCGAGCTCGAGGTAATCGAGAAGATGGGTTACGTCGAGTACTTTCTAATAGTATGGGACTTTATTCATTATGCCAAGAGCAATGATATTCCAGTTGGACCTGGTAGAGGATCAGCAGCGGGAAGTATCGTCGCATATAGCCTTGCAATAACAGAGATAGAGCCTATTAAGTACAACCTAATCTTTGAGAGATTCTTAAATCCAGAGCGAGTAAGTATGCCCGACATAGATGTCGACTTCTGCATCGATAGAAGACAGGAGGTCATCGACTATGTTGTTCGTAAGTATGGCAAAGACAAGGTGTCGCAGATTATCACCTTTGGAACACTTAAGGCGAAGGCCGCCGTTCGTGACGTAGGTAGGGCGCTCAATGCGAGCTATGCGGAAGCTGATTCCATTGCGAAAGCGATTCCAGCAGAGTTGGGCATGACTATAAGCAAGGCGCTAGATATAAACCGTGACCTTAGGGCGAGATATGAAACAGAGCCTCTTGTAAAGAACATCCTTGATATGTCCATGGCAGTTGAGGGTATGCCACGCCATTCCTCGACACACGCTGCAGGAATTGTAATCAGTAAGATGCCACTCGATGAGTATGTCCCATTGTATATGTCAGATAAGGGACTGGCTACTCAGTTTAACATGACGACAATCGAGGAGCTTGGGCTTCTGAAGATGGATTTTCTTGGACTCCGAAACCTTACTATGATCAATGAGGCGATTCAGCTGATCAAGGAGAATCACGGTGTAGAGATTGACTTTAGCAAGATGGATTACGATGATCCATCTGTGTATGATATGATTTCAAAAGGCAACACACAGGGCATATTTCAGCTTGAAAGTGCTGGTATGACCGAATTCATGAAGACCCTAAATCCATCCTGCTTTGAAGATATAGTAGCTGGTATATCGCTCTATAGGCCGGGCCCGATGGACTCGATTCCAAAGTATATAGAAAATAAAAAGAATCCCGAGAAAGTGAAGTATGTGGATCCTCACTTGGAGCCAATTCTTAACGTAACGTATGGATGCATGGTTTATCAAGAACAAGTAATGCAGATTGTACGTGAACTTGGAGGATATTCATTTGGTAGATCTGACCTCGTGCGTCGTGCTATGTCCAAAAAGAAGATGAGTGTTATGCTGGAGGAGAAGAAATACTTTATCCACGGAAAGGACGACTCTGACGGAACACCGGCAATTGCTGGATGTGTGGCAAATGGCATACCTGAGAGGGCAGCAGAGGCTATATTTGACGATATGGTTAGCTTTGCCGAGTATGCTTTTAATAAATCCCATGCTGCAGCCTATGCGGTTGTATCTTATGAGACCGCTTATCTCAAGGCTCACTATCCAGTGGAATTTATGGCGGCTCTCATGTCAAGTGTGATGGGAGAGCCTCGACACATCGCAGCTTACATCAGGAACTGCAAAGAACTTGGAATTGAAGTGCTACCTCCTTCAGTCCTGCATAGCAGGAGAAAGTTTATCGCCAAGGATGGTAAAATTCGATTTGGGCTCTTAGCGATTAAAAACGTTGGAAGCGGTATAGTTGATGCGATAGTAGAAGGCAGAAGAGGGCGTGATATAAATAATCTTTACGATTTTATCAAGTCTATTGAACCATCCGAACTGAATAAAAAGGCTATAGAGTGCCTCATTAAAGCCGGGGCGATGGATGAATTTACGCCAAATAGAGCTGCACTTCTCGCTATAAGTGACGATGCCGTCGGGGCTGCACAGAGAAGTGCTCGCAAGGTTTCCAAGGATCAGATTTCGCTGTTCCAACTCGATTCTGACCTTATGGAGGACGTTAAGACAGCACCGGAGCTTCCTAATATTAAGAATTTCGATAAGGCGCATCTCCTCGCTATGGAGAAGGAGATGATGGGGGTATACCTATCTGGTCATCCGCTCGATAAGTATCGCGATTTGATAGATGAGAATATAACTGCTAATACTGCAGAAATATTTGATTTAGACCTTAGTGGTGATAGTGAGAATGAGTCCAATTTCATTGGTAAAGGCTCATCTGGTCGCAATCATTTTAACGATGGTGATACTGTTATAATGGCAGGTATGGTTGGAGACCTACGCCGCATGATTACAAAGTCTAACCAGGAGATGGCTAGGCTGACTATCGAAGATTATTTCGGTGTAATAACTGCAATTGTATTCCCTAGAGATTATGCTAAGGCAAAGTACGTGTTAGAAAACGATGCTATTGTCGCTGTCAAGGGTACACTTAGCTTTAAAGAGGATTCAGACCCAGAGATTTTAGTAAATAAAGTGACTGAAATAGAGCGAATCAGTGAGTTTAAGAGTCAGAGTGGAAATGATTATGATCGCGCTAGCATTAGTAACTATTCACATAGCAAAATAAAAACTGAACCGTTACGTGAAAAGCAATATCTCAAGCTAAGAGTGAGTCAAGAACTGTCTGACCTGCTAGGAAATGATGAAATTCAGCAGAGAATTTTGGGAGCTGTATCAGCGCACAGTGGGGATATTGATGTGCTAATCTATTTGCCAGGTCAAAAGCCTCTTAAATCAGCAAATGGTGTAAATATCGATGAAAATTTATTGATTGAGTTAGAGCAACTCCTCGGCAAAGAGAACGTAAAGCATTAAAACAGATTGGTGAGGAATAGTTTTGAGCAAAAAAGCGATAGTTATATACAATTCAAAACGCGGCGCTACTAAGCAGTATGCAGAGTGGATTGCCAGTGAGCTAGGGTGCACATTAGTATCTCTTGAGAACCTTGATTATGGTGCACTAGGGCAGTTCGATGTTGTGATTTTTGGTAGCTGGCTAAGGGGAAGTGGAATAGTTGGATTTGATAAGTTCAGAAAGCAGATTACTGGATTTGCTGACAAGCTGATTATTTTTGTCACAGGAATTTCTGAATACAATCCCCAGAACTATCAACAAATTTGTGAGATTAACTTCAAAGAAGAGATAAATATGCAGAATACTCTACTTTACTTCTGTCCAGGTAGATACATACCGAGTGAAGTTAAGGGACTTGATAAGTTCCTCATGGCAATATCTAAAAAGGTGCTTATATCAGGAGCTACAGATAGATCTTCGGAGTCAGCCGCCAATAAGATGGTCGATGCTATAGTAAACGGCATAGATAACGTGGATAAACGTTATACAGAACAAGTGCTAAGGGCAGCACGAAAGAGACTAAAGGATGAGTCATAGGACCCATCCTTTTTCATTTAATAGCATACTATTATAAAATCACAATTGTGTATTGACGTTTAGCTTTGTGTGAGTTCACTTTAAATGCTTATGCCAAAATTTACCGTAGTTCGGAATTACTTTAATAACTCTTCCTGATGCTTACAGCTTGCTCTAATAATTGCCTTAAATATATCTTCGTTTAAATCTGCTAGGTCATCGCTGGAAAGGGAACGTATCCTTTTCAGCAGTGATGCCTCTCTATTTGAATCAATTATTTCAAGGTTATTTTCTTTCTTGTATGCTGCAACTGATTCAGCGATTTTCAGCCTTCTTTCAATTAAAGCGATTAATTGCAGATCTATCTCATCAATCGATGATCTAAGATGTGAGAGGTCTCCGAAAACGAGACCGAAGCTGCTAGCTGAAGTAGGTGATGCCGTCGTTAGTTCCTTTGATTCTTTAGAAACTGTAGATGAAGCAGTTCTTTCTGTCAAAACTAGATCAGTTATCACAACTGCAGCGGCTGCCTCTACGCAAGGAACAGCTCGCGGTACTATGCAGGGATCGTGCCTTCCGTGAACCTCGATTACAGCCTCCTCTGTACTATCGTATACTATGGTCTTCTGTGACCTCGCAATAGAGGGTGTCGGTTTTATTGCCACGCGGAACTCTATATCCATGCCATCACTGATCCCGCCTAGTATGCCGCCACAGTTATTTGTTCGGGTGCACATCGTGCCACGCTCATCGTAGTAGAATTCATCGTTATTTTCACTTCCGTACATGCGTGTCGACTCAAAGCCAGCGCCAAATTCGATGCCCTTGACCGCAGGTACCGCATATACGATTTCGGCAATTCGGCCTTCAAGTCCTTCGAATAGCGGCCCGCCGTATCCAGCCTCTAATCCACTGATGGTGCATAAAATCGTTCCACCGACAGAATCTCTAAGTACTTGAGCTTTTTTTATCTCGGATAGAGGATCTTCTGCATTTCCATGAATGTCGTGGATTGAAGCGTGAATATAAATTCCTCTCTCCGCAAGTAGCTGCTTGCAAATTCCGCCTGCTATACATAGCGGTGCAGTCATGCGGCCAGAGAATGCTCCGCCGCCTCGTGAGTCTTCCGTTCCACCGTACTTTACGTGTGCTGTGTAATCGGCGTGCCCAGGTCTAGGTGTATTCGCTATCTTTGAATAATCTGAGGACTTTACATCTCTATTGTAGATTATCGCCTTTATTTCGGATCCATCTGTAGTAAGGTTTCTTGAATTTCGAGAACTTCCAGTTTTTAGACCGCTCACGAACTCAGGGATATCAGGTTCTTTGCGGCTTGTCGAAAAGGGACTATTTCCAGGAGCTCTTCGTGCCATAAAGTCCTGCAGGACATCAAGATTGATATTTGCTTCTGAAGGAATTCCAGATAGAGTCATTCCAATCGCTGGACCGTGTGATGTGCCAAATATTGATAATGTGAGTGTTTGACCTTTATAAACAGACATATATCCTCCTATACAATAGAGTGAGCATCATACAAGTTCTATGTTGTCGTCTAATCCAAGCTTGTGCAGAACTTCGAAGAAGTTAGGAAAGGACTTTGCAGCTGCTGAAGCTCCGTGGATTTTGACCATATCAACCGAAACAAGTGATGAAACCGCAATCATCATAATAATTCGATGGTCTCCGTATCCATCGCCTTCATACGCACCCTGTAGTTTTTCCGTACCAACTATTATTAGTCTGTCTTCCATCTCGGTTATATTTGCACCGAGAGCTTTTAGCACGCTGCATATACTGGCAAGGCGGTCACTCTCCTTATATCTCAGCCTCTCGGCATTATTTATGACTGTCGTACCGTTAGCTATTGACGCGATTAGGGCGATAATGGGAACGAGATCGGGTGATTCGGAAGCATCGACATTAGGAATAGATGTTAGTTTTCTGCATGGAAATACATCTACCATACCTGAGCGATTATCAACGATATCTGTGTAGCAATTTACGGTTATGCCAAAGTCTTCTAGTAAATCGAGAACCTTTATATCTCCCTGCTTCGACGGAAGTGGTAAGTTCTTTATACGCAGGGGAGTTTTACCGAGTGCACCGAGTGCGAGTAGAAATGCTGCGTTTGACCAATCTCCTTCAGATAGGATGGATGTGAATCTATAGCTTTGATTTCCGTGAATCTTAAATCTCCAGTATTTTTTTTCATGGGTATACTCGATTTTTATGCCGTATTTATTAAGCACATCGAGGGTAATCATCGCGTAACTGGATGATTCAAATTTATCATATACATGGATTATACTGTCACCATCTAGGATTGGTAATGCGAATAACAGTCCGCTTATAAATTGTGATGATTCTGGATTTACAAAAGTAAATTCGCCTGGCGATAAGCCTCTGCATCCTGGGACATTCGCAACTGATATATTCCCGGCACTATCTTTTATAATCTCCGCTCCATGACGCTTCAGTTGAATTACTAATTGCTCAATTGGGCGCTCTTTGAGTCTTTCAGATAGCATGAAGTTAGCATCTAGTCCAAGTGCTGTAACAACGGGAAGCAGGAAGCGAAGTGTAGTTCCACTCTCTTTGCAGTCGATTGATAGCTTAGAGCCACCTGCAGCAGAATTGTCGCTATGTTCCGTGTGCCCAGTCTTTATTGAACTGGCATGTTCTGCAATCTGTTTAACCGCTTCATATGTAGCAATTATGTCCTCTGAAGGCTCTTCATCATCCAAGTTGAATTCATTACCTGACAGCATTGTTGCTATAATCTCTCTATGTAGATAAGACTTGGACGGCGGAGCAGATACAACTTTCGCAGGTGCAAAAAGAGGTGCACCACGATGTGAGATGGCCGCTCTTTCAGTAAATATCTCGCTATATGTCACTAATATCTCACCTAACTGCGCTAACGATATAAGTTTAATCTGGGACTGCCCTATATCGCTGCTGACTATAAATTTAATTCCGTTACCAGACCTTTTTTTGTCGCTCTCCATAGCATTTGCAATATCACAAGGTGGAAAACTAATGGAAAGGTCGTATCCAAACTTATCAAGCAGAGCATGTATACGGTCTCTGCAGTCGATACTACACCAGCCCATGTCATATGAAAGACTTGCTGTAAATGCAATTCCTTTTGCTACAGCATGACCATGTCCAATTTCGTAGTTGCTCAGTTTCTCAAGCGCATGTGCAAGCGTATGACCGTAGTTCAGCGTATGCCTGATTTCAGAGTCGTTCTCATCATTTTCAACATAGTAAGCCTTCACGGCAACAGAGTCATCTATTATCTCCTGGATATCGAAGTTTCCTGACTCAAGTTTCTTGAATAACTCATCATTTCTAGAAATGCAAGCAGTTTTAATGATTTCTGCGTAACCATCCATTAATACGTAGTCATCTTCGGAAGCGAGTAGCGTCGTGTCTTGAAGAACGAATTTTGCCTTGTGAAAAGCACCGACTAAGTTCTTGCCAAAACAAGTATTAATTGCCGATTTTCCTCCTACCGATGAGTCTACTGCAGCAAGAAGGGTTGTTGGAACTTGGTAGAAATTGATTCCCCGCATATACGTTGCAGCAACAAAGCCTGCGATATCCCCAACCATGCCACCTCCGAGTGCAACGATTCCGTCTGTTCTCGTGAGTGAAATAAGAGAGGCATATTCGATAATTTTGATATAAGTCTCAAATGATTTTGATTCCTCCCCCGCGGGGATAACGCAGCTTTCACAAACTAAGCTAGAGGATTCGATACTAAAAACTGCTTCGTTCAAGTAGAGTGGGGCAACGTTAGTGTCCGTAATTATGAGTACAGTACCTTGATTTTGATATTCATGTATAAGGTCTCCAAGTTTGGATAATTTCATCTCTTACCTCAAAATGTATAAAAAAATTATAATATGATATATTATTTTATAGTGAACTAAATCGCATAAAATCAATCAATTTATAGGCAAAACATTGTCTTACAGTAATTGTAACAGTTACAGGCGCAAGGAGCAAATATCATAATAATTAATGTATGCATTTATTTTTTATTATACCCGCTGAGTCTATAATGTATTATTGCATGTGATATAATACAATTATAAATAAGATGTTAATCGCATATGGCTATTCGAATTGGAAAGGAGTTAATTTATGGTTAACGAAAAATATCATGGACTCGGGACAGCCCCATCCGTAATCAGAGAGCTTTTTGCATACGGTCTGCAGCAGGCAAAGGTAGTTGGTAAGGAAAACGTATTTGATTACTCCCTTGGTAATCCAAGCATTCCAGCACCTGCTAAGGTTAATGATACAATCAAGAATCTCATTGATACTACTGATTCTATTCAGCTTCACGGATATTCAATGGCTCCTGGATTTGAGAACGTGCGTCAGGCAATTGCAGATAACCTCAATGCTAGATTTAACTGCAATGCTAAGGCTAACGAGCTATTCATGACTTGTGGATGCGCTCCTGCTCTAGTATCTGTTGCACACGCACTGACAACTTCCCCAGAAGATGAATTCATCGCTATCGCACCATTCTTCCCTGAGTACAATGTATTCTTTACATGTGCAGGTGCTAAGCTAACGGTAGTTCCAGCAGATACTGTTCACTTCCAGATTGACATGGAGGCACTAGAGAAGACAATTAACGAGCATTCAGTTGCAGTAGTAATCAACTCGCCTAATAACCCTTCAGGTGTTGTTTACACGGAGGAGACTCTTAAGAAGATAGCTGAGCTTCTTGAGAGAAAGAGCAAGGAGTACGGACACCCAATCTACATTGTTGCTGACGAGCCATACAGAGAACTCGTATACGATGGAGTTAAGGTTACATTCATCCCTAACGTATACGACAACACAATCGTGTGCTACTCGTGGTCGAAGTCACTTTCCCTACCAGGAGAGAGAATCGGATATGTATACGTTCCTGAAAAGTGTGCAGATGCTAAGGCTGTATATGACACAGTTGCAGGTGCAGCTCGTGAAATCGGTTCTGTTTGCCCTCCAACACTGATTCAGAAGGTTATCGGAGAGTGCGTTGGTGAGATGCCAGACCTCGCAGCTTATGAAGAGAATAGAAACCTTCTCTATAATTCACTAACAGAGTATGGATATGAGTGCGCTAAACCAGACGGTGCTTTCTACCTATTTGTAAAAGCTCCAAATGGTGATGCTGTTGCATATTCAGAGAAGGCTAAGCTAGATCACAACCTGCTCGTAGTTCCTGGAGACGGATTTGCTTGCCCTGGATACTTCAGACTTTCCTACTGCGTAAGCAATGATATGATTAAGAGATCGCTGCCTGCATTCAAGGCTATGATTGAGTCTTACAAGTAAGTCAAGCGAGCTTCGTTTACAAATCAAGATTTAGATTTTACGGTGATGGGTGGGACTTTTGTCTCGCCTACACCTTTTTTAGAGGATATATTCTCATGGAAGCTAAGACTATAGTAACTTTTATTAAAGCGGCGGAGCTTGGTAGCTTCTCTCGCACCGCAAATGTACTAGGTTATTCTCAGGCTGCCGTAACAGTACAGATTAAGCAGCTTGAAGATGAACTTGGCACGAAATTATTCGACAGAATGGGAAAGGGAATACAGCTCACATCAAGTGGAGAGCGGTTTCTCCCTTATGCGCATCAAATTCTTAAGGCAAATGAACAGGCTCGTAAGTTCATGCAGCAAGACGATGAAATACGTGGGACCATCAGAATAGGTACAACATCATCTATGGCGAATGCCTATTTTCCTACGCTTCTGCGTGAGTTTAGCGAGACGTATCCGCATATTAAACTCATGCTTAAGACCTCGGATTACTTCGATAATCTGTATGAAAAGCTTAAGCAGAATGAGATAGACTTTGCGCTATTTATCGATAGAAAGATGGTATACAAGGATTGCAACACTGTAGTTGATCAACCAGAAGATATGATCTTTATCACCTCGCCAGACAACCCACTTGCAGGACACAAAAATATTCCGATTAGAGAGGTTGTAAAGAGTGGGTTTATAACTTCTGATCAGGAGGTAAGCTATCCTAGATTCCTTGATGACTACTGCAAGGACAACGGCATAGATTATGATCCAATTATGGAGGTAAGTTCAATCATTGCGATAAGTGAAATCGTTGCGAGCAGTAACTCAGTATCGTTTATCCCTAGATCTTCAATAGTTAGAGCGCTAGAGCAGGGAAGAGTGGTAGCCCTCGATGTTGATAAAGATTTCAAGTGTAGAATGTATTCGCAGATTGTATATAGGAGAGAGAAGTGGATTGAACCACACCTCGGGCTATTCATGGAATTCGTGAGAAATAGAATAAAACGAATCTATGATGAAAAGGGTGATGAGTAGAAAATTCATATATTGTAGCTAGAGAGTAAAAGAGATGAATATAAGTAAAACCAGTATTATAGATTTTATTTTAATCACGATTGGCATGATAATATGTGGTACAGCGACGTACTTTTTTATGGTGCCGAGTAACCTTGCGATTGCCAGCGTTTCTGGTGTCGCTATTCTAATTGGTAAATTCGTGCCTTTATCAAAAGCGATGATAATACTTATCTTGAACTTGGTACTGCTCGTCATCTCATGGTTCTTCGTTGGTCATGAGTTTACTATTAAGTCCATATATCCTTCTGTAGGATTACCTGTAGTCATGATGATTCTAGGGCATTTTACACCAAACTATCACGGCGTTATGAATGATCAGTTTCTGGATATGATATGCTATTTGTTCCTCTGTGACCTTGGAATAGCACTCATGTTCGTAAGAAATGCATCATCTGGGGGATTAGATGTGCTCTACAAGATGGCTAACAAGTATCTGAACATAGATTTTGGTGTAGCTACATCGGTAGTCGGTTTGTTTATATCAGCACCAGCAATATTCATCTATGACCCGAAGACGGGAGTCCTAAGTATTTTGGGAACTTACGTAACCGGAATTATCATCGATCACTATGTATTCGGTATGACCACTAAACTGAAGGTATGCATACTATCTAAGAAGAACGACGAGATATGTGAGTACATTCTCAATGAGCTTCATAGCGGGGTCACTAGGTACGAAGCGTCGGGTGGTTTTACTGGAGACAAGTTTGACGAAATAAACGTAATCGTAAATAGAAACGAATATGCAAAGCTGATGAAACACCTGCGTGAAGTAGACCCAGATGCGTTTGCGACTGTTACCAATATCCACGATGTTATGTACAGACCAAAGCGGATTGCTAAGCAGCATATTGCAAAATAAAAATTGTATCAATATGGATGTTACCTATATGAGATGGTGACATCCTTTTTTTGTTTAACATGGTAGCTTGTAAGTGTAAAGAAAATAAAAAAGAACGAAGGGAGACACTCCTTCGTTCTGGCGTATTTTTAACTTATACGCTGCACGTATATGTGCTGTGGGGACGGGTGAGATTTACTTACTCTCCTTGAGATTGTTAAGTCTCTTTGCGAGTCTCGAAACTGTTCTCGAAGCGGTATTCTTGTGGAAAGTACCCTTAGCTGCAGCCTGCATGAACTTCTTTTCAGCGTGCTTAAATGCTTTCTCTGCCTCTGCAACGTCACCAGCCTTAATAGCAGTTAGGAAAGCCTTCTCAGCTTCGCTAACGTGGTTCTTAACTCTGATGTTACGAGCAGTCTTCTTCTCGATAGTTCTGATTCTCTTCTTTGCGGATTTAATGTTTGCCATTTAATTTACCCCACTTTTCTTTTAAATAGTAATAATTCGCTTAGCCATTATATCCCAATGAGTCTGAAATTTCAAGATGTGTGTATGGTTTATTAATGCGTACACGCCAAGTTACTCGAGAGCTGCCAGCTCTTCGCGGAGGTATTTTGCAATAAGCTTATGCCCTGCAGCATTAGGATGCATACCGTCTATACATATATAGTCGCTATAGTCTCCGAGCTCTAGAAATGGTTTTCTGATATCGAAGACCTGGATACCGTATTCATCTGCTAGTTCGAGAATCATCTCGTTGTATGAACTATGCCATCTCTCTATAAATATAGTGCTCCCGCCCATGTACTTCATGATATTGTCCTTGTTAAGATCCCGCGATACCCATTCGAAGAACCTATTCCTCTCAAGTGGCGGTAATGTGAGCAGGATAGGGCGACTGCCAGCGTACATAGTCTTCTCGATTATATCCTCGTAGGTAGCCTTAAACTCGGATAGCGGAGTCTTGGCTAGATGCTCCGCGTTAGGAGTGACTGAAATCTGCTCCCAGTTGAGATTGCAATCGTTTCCGCCAAATTCAATCAAAGTATATTTATGTGACTTAATACTCGAATAGCGCTCTTCGAAGATTCTTAGACCTTTCGTAATCGTCGCTCCGAAGGAAGCGAAGTTCTTTATCGTGGTACCGAATTCCCTTTGCAGAAGAGAGATAAAGTTATCGTTTAGCACTGCATATCTCTCTTTTAAATCGTCAAAAACTATTCCCTTAGATATGGAATCTCCTAATACGCATATATCTGTCACTTTGGTCACCTCCATATGATTATCATATCAGCAGCGAAATCGATATATGGATACACCTGCCAACATGATTAATATTATGACTTAATATAATATCCAATATTATATTAAACAATTATAAAAATTGCAATATACCAATATGAAGATTTTGTAAATGAAAGCTGTTATTTGTGTATGTGATTAAGTATAATAGAATGTATAAATTTGAGAGAGGTATTTACATGTCAGAACGAATTAACGAGCTCGTCTCAAGACTTGAGAATTCAAGACCTGAGAATTGGGATAAGATTCCGGATATCGACCTATATATGGATCAAATCATCGGATACATGAAGAGGCAGCACATAGGGCTTGAGCGTGAAGGTGAGGAAACTCTCACGCCAGCTATGATTAACAACTACATGAAGAGTTCGCTCCTTCCGAGGGCTCATGGTAAGAAGTACGACCGTGAACATATAGGGTATCTAACAGCCATTTGCTTGTTCAAGCAGGTCATGAGCGTCAAGGAAGCTGGTCTTTTGCTCGGTTCGGAAATGGAACACATGGATGTAGAGCATTTCTACGATGAGTACTGTAGGACTATAGATGATGAATACTTGCGAGTAGCGGATAAAATTAAAGGCTGCAAAGACAAAGAAACTGCTACGAAGCTGGCGCTTGAGCTTGCTGTGGCTGGGTATGCAAATATGCTTGCTTGCAAGGAGCTCATAGCTTCTATTGCGGAGACGGACGAAGATAAATAAGAATTAATATAAATTAAGATAAGGACGAATATGGATTACTTAAAAAAAATTAGAAATTTCAGTATCATTGCTCATATAGACCATGGTAAGTCAACTCTTGCTGACAGACTAATTGAGAAGACTGGACTCGTTGCATCGAGGGATATGAAGGAGCAGTTTCTCGACAATATGGATATCGAGAGAGAGCGAGGCATCACCATCAAGCTTCAGACAACGAGGCTCTCTTACAAGGCAAAGGATGGAGAGGAGTACGTGTTAAACCTAATCGACACTCCAGGACACGTGGATTTTAACTACGAGGTATCTCGTTCCCTAGCTGCCTGCGATGGTGCCGTACTGGTAGTGGATGCTACTCAGGGCGTAGAAGCACAGACGCTCGGTAACGTTTATCTAGCTCTCGATGAAGACCTCGAGATACTCCCAGTTCTTAACAAGATGGATTTAGACAGTGCTAGACCTGAAGAGGCAAAGGCTGAAATAGAGGAGATTATCGGAATCGATGCTGAAGAGGCACCGCAGATTTCTGCTAAAACAGGTCTCGGCATAGATGACATGCTCGAGAAACTAGTTGAGGTTATTCCACCACCAGAGGGTGATCCTGATGAACGACTAAAGGGTCTAATTTTCGACTCATACTATGACAGCTATAAGGGTGTCGTTATTTATACGAGAATTTTTGACGGTAGAGTCAATAAGGGTGACTTTATCCGCATGATGAATACTGGCAAAGACTACGAAGTAACTGAGGTTGGCTATTGTATCCCGAACATGCTTCCATCCAAGGAACTCAAGGCGGGAGAGGTAGGCTACATCTGTGCAAGCATCAAGCAGGTTGCCGATGCCAGAGTCGGAGATACAATTACTCTGACTAAATTGCCGACAGAGCATCCGCTAAAGGGCTATAAGAAGGCTCAGTCAATGGTGTACTGCGGAGTATATCCAGCAGAGGGGGAGAAATACGAGAATGT
Organism: Mogibacterium neglectum; assembly: GCF_030644205.1. Classification (NCBI taxonomy): domain Bacteria; kingdom Bacillati; phylum Bacillota; class Clostridia; order Peptostreptococcales; family Anaerovoracaceae; genus Mogibacterium; species Mogibacterium neglectum. The sequence continues at coordinate 1,291,635 of NZ_CP128647.1, read as the reverse complement.
AAAGGACGCCCTTGAGAAGCTACAGGTAAACGATGCGGCGTTCAATTTTGAGTCTGAAAATTCCGCTGCGCTCGGATTCGGTTATCGCTGCGGATTCCTCGGACTGCTCCACATGGACGTAATAATAGAGCGACTTGAGAGAGAGTTCGATTTAAATGTAGTCACGACGCTGCCAAGCGTTATTTATAAGGTCGTTATGAAAGATGGTTCGGAGATCATGGTTCAGAATCCTTCGAATCTGCCTGATCCAGCTGATATTCAGAGAATAGAAGAGCCAATCGTTTCGGCTGAAATCATGACGCCTAAGGACTACGTCGGAACTATCATGACGCTGTGCCAGAGTAGGCGTGGAAATATGGTGCACATGGAGTATCTGACTGAGACGAGAGTTCAGCTACACTACGAGATTCCTCTAAACGAGGTAATCTATGATTTCTTTGATGCGCTCAAATCCAAGACAAAGGGATACGCTTCGCTTGACTACGAATTTAAGGAGTACAGAGCTGCAAAGCTCGTCAAGCTAGATATACTGCTCAACAAGGAGCTCATCGACGCGTTTAGCACAATCGTTCCTGAAGAAGAAGCATATGCAAAGGGGCGTACTATCTGTGCGAAGCTCAAGAAGCTAATTCCTATGCACCAGTTTGAGGTACCAATTCAGGCGGCAATCGGGCAGAAGGTAATTGCGCGTGAGACCGTAAGAGCTTACCGTAAGGACGTAATCGCAAAGTGCTACGGTGGAGACATCTCGCGTAAGAAGAAGCTGCTTGAGAAGCAGAAGGAAGGTAAGAAACGCATGAGGCAGTTCGGAAGAGTGGAAGTGCCTCAGGAAGCGTTTACAGAGGTTCTGAAGTTCGATGACGACAAATAAGAATCCTGGTATATACGTTCATATTCCGTTCTGTGTCAGAAAGTGTAAATACTGCGCGTTCCTATCTGGGGCTTCAGACGAAGCTCTTAGAGAGCGCTACGTGAAGGCGCTGTGCGAAGAGATTCGTATTAGAACAAGACTTATGAGTGACCTTGCACATGGAGTCTTTGATACCATCTTCTTCGGTGGCGGAACTCCGTCACTACTGACGAGTGAACAGACCGCTAGAATCATCGCTGAGCTAAGGGTGAATTTTAATATAGATAGTGATGCAGAGATTACGCTTGAATCGAATCCAGCGACACTATCTATGGAAAGCCTAAAAGGATACCGAAATGCTGGAGTGAACCGTCTATCCATGGGTGTTCAGAGTATGGATAACGATATACTAAGGCGACTTGGCAGGATTCACACAGCTGGGGACGTGATAAGAGATGTACAGAATGCTAGAGAAGCAGGGTTTGATAATATTAACCTCGACCTCATTTTTGCAGTGCCAGGTAGCAGCTTGGAGACTACGCTCATGGATATAGAAGCTGTAACGGGCCTAGAGCCTGAACATATATCTTTCTATAGCTTACAGCTTGAAGAAGGTACAGCATTTTTCAAGGAGTTTGAAAGGGGCGAGTTCACCGAAGTTTCAGATGAAATCGATAGAGCGACGTATCACGCTGGAGCCAAGTTCCTCAAAGAGAAAGGATATGAGCACTATGAGATTTCTAACTTCTCTAAGCATGGCTATGAATCTAGGCACAATCTCAAGTACTGGGAGATGACTCCTTATCTGGGACTTGGTCTCGGAGCATCTTCGTTTATCGATAACAATAGGATTATGAATGTCTGCTCGCTCGATGAATATTTTGAATTCAATGGTAAAGGTCTTGCGCCTTCCGCTGAAGCACACGAGAACTCGGAGCATGACAACGTGGCGGAGGCTGTTTTTACAGGGCTTAGGAAGGTAGAAGGAATTAGATACGAGGATGTGCTGGGTAGTTATGAGGAATTCTGGGAATATTACAGCGATGTCTTTGAAGAAGCCCACGAATATGAGAGAGAAGGAAAACTCGTAATTGGTGAAGATGGCATGAGGCTTACGGACGAAGGCATAGATATAAGCAACAGTATTATGGCGCTATTTGTATAGCATAGATAGGAGGCTGTGATGGGCGAATACATCATGACACTCGACGAAGGTACGACGAGTGCGAGGTGCATAATCTACGATAGAGTGGGAAATGCGGTAAGCGTTGGGCAGAGGGAATTTAAGCAAATCTTTCCGCACGACGGCTGGGTTGAGCACGATGCTATGGAGATATATTCCACACAGATGGCGGTTGCTCAGGAGGCGCTGCTCAAGGCGAGTCTCACCTACAGAGATATCGACTGCATCGGAATCACCAACCAGCGTGAGACCACAATTGTGTGGGATAAAGAGACAGGAAGACCGATTTATAATGCGATTGTATGGCAGTGCAGGAGAACTGCTGATATCGCTGAATGGCTTAGAAATCAAGGTTACTCCGATATGATTAGAGAGAAGACAGGTCTTATCATAGATGCGTATTTCAGTGCGACTAAGCTAAAGTGGATTCTCGACCATGTAGATGGGGCGAGGGAAAAGGCTAAGCGTGGTGAGCTGCTGTTCGGAACGGTTGAGACGTGGCTAATCTGGAAGATGACTGGTGGAGTGAAGCATCTGACTGATTATTCAAATGCTGCCAGAACTATGATGTTCAATATAAGTACGCTCGACTGGGATGATGAGATACTATCTATCCTAGATATTCCGCGTGCGATGCTACCAGAACCTGTGTCATGTGCAGGTGACTTTGGAGAGACTATTTTCGAATTATTTGGCGGTAAGCTACATATCACTGGAGCTGCAGGAGATCAGCAGGCTGCACTCTTTGGTGAGGCTTGCTTTAACGAAGGTGAGATTAAGAGCACATATGGAACAGGAAACTTTTTACTTCTAAATACTGGAAATAAGCCTGTGTACAGCAGCAGCGGTCTTCTCACGACTATCGCCTGGGGGCTAAATGGAGAGGTTAAGTACGCGCTCGAAGGTTCCGTATTCGTGTGTGGTGCTGCTATTCAGTGGCTACGCGATAACCTGCAGATGATTAAGAAATCGAGCATCTCGGAAAACTTCGCTAGCAAGGTTCCTGATAGTGATGGTGTGGTAGTTGTGCCTGCATTTACAGGACTTGGAGCACCTTACTGGGAGCCAGATGCTAGGGGAGCGATTCTCGGAATCAAGCGATCCACCAAGAAGGAGCACGTGGTTAGGGCGACACTTGAGTCAATTGCTTTTCAGAGTGATGATCTGATCAAGGCGATGGAGAAGGATCTCGGAAGAAAGATTACCGACCTTAAGGTAGATGGTGGAGCCTCACTCAATAATTTCTTGATGCAAAATCAGGCAGATATCTCGGACATCCATATAGTCCGTCATAAGTCAATTGAATCGACTTCACTTGGAGCTGCATATCTAGCAGGACTTGCTTCAGGATATTATAAGTCGATTGAGGATATCATAGAGATTAAAGATATTGACAAAGAATTCTATCCAGCGATTGAAGATGAGGATAGGCAGCGTGCTAAGGCTAAATGGCATAGAGCTGTTGATGCTGTGCTTGCGCTGGCAGAGGATGAGGAATTCTAAGTCATATATGTGTCAGTAAGAACATTTGGAGCGGTGCACTGCATATGCCGATTATATCTTTATTTGTAAGTCCTGCTTTCTTCTCAGACTTACCGCACCCAGAAAGTGATAATGATAGTACTACAGCAAGTCAATCAAAAGCCTTTTTCTCATATTACTTTGTTTCTCCAAGCGTTTATCCCTTTTTGTATGGCACATTTATCCGCATTATGTCGTTGATACCGATGGAATCCTGATCAGCATTGACCTTAGAAGTCAGCCAATCTGTGAAGCCTGCTCCGATGAAGGTCGGGATATGACTCCTGTACATTCTGCCAGAATAAGCTTCATGAGGAATATTTATAAAGTGCGGTAAATTACCACTTTCATTTCTCGTCAGAATTCGTATATAGATAGGATCTGCAATTACGCATTTTGCATCCTTTAGCACCTTCTCTATGTCAGCTTCGTCGCGCACCATAACATCGCCATCTCTAAGCATATGAGCATCTACTTGAGTAGGGCAGAGTATGTGAACATCACTTAGCTTGAGGTCATGCTCCAGCGTGTAGCGAATACCAGCTGCATTAATCGCTTCTCCGATAATCCAGGTGCCACCCTTGGCTCTATCTCTAAGTGCATAGCTAGATTTCGGATGCTCGAGCGCAGGAATACTGCTTAGCTCGCCTGATGAACCAAGCGCTCTCGATTTACCATCAACGGCAGATTCTCTTATAAGCTTTTCAAGTTCATGGCAAGCAGACTTTCCCATAGGCAGTCCCAGAACTGCAGGGGTTCCGTACTTATCATGAAGTATTCTCGCACCGTCAAGTGCCATAGATGAGCAGATAACATTGACATCAGCTTTGTATGCCTTTGCCATTTCAGAAAGAGTGCAGCCCATCGTCATGCAGCAATTGACCTCGATGCCGCGGTCTTTAAAATACTCCTTTAGAGCCTCAACGTTTCCGACTATCGAGAAGTCGAGTGGAGTTACGCCGAGGAGATTTACAGATATGGAGGACGAGTCAGCTGTGTTTTGGCTGCTATCAAGGGCAGGGCAGAATTTATCTAGAAATTCACGGTAGACCATATTGCCGCCTAGCACATAAGTATCCATCGCATTAGTCGTAAATCCAAATGTCGGTATTCCAGTGCGTTTTTCGATGATGCGGGCTATTCCCTTCATGTCAGTGCTCATAAAGAGTGGAATCAGTGCAGCGGAGATAGCGATGAATTTAGGATTAGTTTCATCTGCCGCCTCAATTACGTCGCCTATGAGCTTCTCGTCGTTTCCGAGAATTACGTCATTTTCAATGAGTCCAGATATGTAAATCATGCTCTCTATATCATACCAACGCGGCTCATCGTGTGTGTTGTATGTTGAATTACAGCCGGATGCATCGTGCATTACAACGAGACCGCCCAACTCATAGAGTACGGAGCAGATGCCGAATAGGTCAGCTGAATAGGTGGATAAAACTCTTGCTACTTGTTTCATGCCGAGCACCCCCAAGCCTTAACCTGAATTATGGACTTAGTGTCTTTTTCGTTGTTAAACGCATCGATCATTTCTGCTGCGAGCTTTTTAATGGCGTCATATCCATACCAGCCGTTATTGGCTATTAGATTTACAAAGTGGTTAGTACCTGTAAAATACGCAGCCTTCTGACCTATTGCGAGCAGCTTGCCATCTGTAGCTTCATCTCTTGGATAGAAACGAGCACGAAAATCCTGAGTAGCAATTAGCGGAATATCTGGATAATTCTGCTTTAACCACTCAAGGTCTGGCTTGCTATCTGGTGTTAGAGCATCGCCATATATTTCTGTCACATTAAAACCGCGTGAGAGCAGGAGTTTTGCAAGGCTCAAGAAACGCGGTGTGCTCATGAAATCTATAGCAATCTGTGCATCTCCGATTACAGAAAGTGCATCTCCTAGGGCTTCATCAGCTTCTGCCCGAAGTGATGCAAAATCAGGAGTAGGAGCTCCAATAACCTGAGAAAGCGCACTCATATCACGGTCAATCTCATCATAGTCGTAAGTGTACGGCATATACAGGCTCTTTTGACCGAGTCTCTCCTCAAGGCACTCAGTTGACCACTTTGCAACTGGAAGGGAGTAGATATTGAGAAAACTCTCTCCCATGGCCTTGTACTCATCGTAATCATTGATTGAAGCGAGGTCGTGGGTGCGAAAACCGTTATCATGTAGTAGCTTCATATGATCGCCAGACTTATCAATCGGAAAACTATCGCCGATGAAATTAACGACCTTATCATTAAGAGGCTGTTCCTCGATGCATAGGTACATCGAGCGGCACATATCCTCTTCAGGTGTGTGGTCATTTATCTTCATGGTCGGCGTCATCTGCGAAGAGATGAAGTCGATGTCTGGAAAGCGAGCCGAAAGCTCGTCATATATATATTCGATATCCGTGGCAAGGAAGTAGTGAATGCAGCCTGTAAAAGGGAGTACACACGTAGGTTTATAATCCAGTTTATTCAGGATGTCGGTAACACCCTCGATAAAAAGTTCTTCCATGTTACCACTCAAAATATCCTTCTCCTCAATGAGCACCATCGAAAATCTATCAAGTCCCTCATACTCGGCAGCTGAGAGAACTACGCCGCGCAGACAGGCTGACGCTCCGATGTATATCATGTGCGAGCCAGGAATAATCATCGGTGTATGCGCGATAGTCCAGCCACCGCGAGAAGGACATGAGTATTCAAGTTTGCGCGGAAAAGGAGCAAGGGTATCGAGGTCCCCAAGCTTCACCTTCGCTTTATTAATATCGGGTTTGTGTAAATCAATCAGCATATTAGTCCCTGTTTATAATCTCCATCGCTATCTTCATATATACGTCAACCATCGGGTCATCCGGAAAAGCTTCGGTAACTGTGAGAGCATCGTCAGACGCTCTTTTTACCACCATGCTGTGCTCGATAGTTCCGACTATCGGACATTCGAGGTCTTCGCTAAGGGTCTGAAGCTTCTCGTCTTCACCATTAACATTGCGCTTGTTAGCAATTATTCCAGATAGCCCGTTGTGACCTCGGCGTTTAAAATTCTCCATCGCTAGACCGAGATTCATCGCCGCATATATCGCCATCTGTTCCCCGGATGAAATCACGTATACGTTGTCAGCATAGTTTTTTCTTAATGGCATGGAGAAACCGCCACATACTACGTCTCCGAGCACATCGTAGAAGACGACATCGGGATGGAGCACTTCTTCGAAATTCTTTTGCTTGAGCAGATCCAGCGCCTTAGCAACGCCTCGTCCAGCGCAGCCAATGCCAGGAGTTGGACCGCCAGCTTCCACGCAGATAACACCGTTATAGCCGATGGTATACATATCTTCAAGCTGAATGTCCTTGATTTTATCCCTGTAAGTATCGAGAACTGGAGTGAGCTCCATACCTTGACGAAGACTAATCGTGGAATCAGCCTTTGGATCGCAACCAATCTGCATGACCGTATAGCCTTTTCCAGCGAGTGCTGCAGACATATTAGAGACGGTAGTGGATTTTCCAATTCCGCCTTTACCGTATATTGCAATTCTTTTCATTGAGAAATACTTCCTAAAAAATAAATTTCACCTCACCAATTTACACCTTTTTGTTAGGTATAAAGAGAGAAAATGTATTTAAAATATTTTATCAGTCACTCAAAAAAATGTAAACGATTGTGATTAAAATACCTTTTATTGCGTACAATCTGTTACGATAGTATAATTTTAATTAATTAAATGAAGACCAACCACAAGGTGTCCCGAGTGGTATGAATTTGTTTTCGGAGACTTCTACCTGTGTGGTTTGAAGTCTTTTTGTGTAGGGGGATAAATGATTAAGGTAGCAATATATGGTAAAGGTGGTATCGGAAAATCGACAGTGACTGCGAATCTCGCAGCAGCCTTTGCAGTTAAGGGATATAAGGTGGTTCAGATTGGATGTGATCCAAAGGCTGATTCGACGATCAACCTTCTCGGTGGCAATCCGCTGATTCCGGTTATGAACTTCATGAGGGATAACGACGATGAACCGACTATTGACGAGATGGTTAAAACTGGATTTGGAGGAGTTGAATGTATCGAGACTGGGGGACCTACACCGGGCATCGGATGTGCGGGTAGAGGTATCATCTCAACTTTTAATCTAATAGATGATCTAGATGTTTTTGGCAGATTCAATCCTGATGTAGTCCTTTATGACGTGCTCGGGGACGTAGTCTGTGGAGGGTTTGCTGCGCCTATCAGAGAAGGCTTTGCAGAGGATATACTCATCGTAACTTCGGGTGAAAAGATGGCTCTCTATGCGGCAAATAATATTAAGACGGCTGTAGATAATTTTGCGGACCGCGGTTATGCCAAGGTAAAGGGAGTGGTCCTCAATCATCGCAACGTCGAGAATGAGACGGAGAAGGTGCAGGCATTTGCAGATGATGCTGGAATACCAATCGTAGGAGAGATCCCTCGCAGTCAGGAAATCATCGACTGGGAGGATCAGGGTAAGACCGTAATCGAGGGTAATCCTGAGTCGGATATCGCAAAGAGGTTCTTTGCACTGGCAGACTACCTGATCAAGGAGAATTCGTAATGGCGAGAGACACTTATTTCACGACAATAGGAGCGCTCGCTGAGGCTGGCAGTATTCCGACCGAGCTAGTGAGCAACGAGCATCTCGTGTATAGCTCACCGGCGACCTTGATGTACAACTCACCAGGTGCACAGGGATTTGGCGTTAAGAGAGCAGGAGTAGTCATACCGGAATCGGTAATGCTCGTGGTTGCGCCAGCTTGCTGTGGCCGTAATACCACGATTTTGGCGGACGAAGGCGGATATAGCGAGAGGATGTTTTTCCTTCAGATGAGTGAAAATGACCTCGTCACAGGCAGACATCTATCCGATATACCGCAGGCTATCGAGGAGATTTATGAAGTCTGTGAAGTGAAGCCTAAGGTTGTGGTTATTTGCATCACATGCGTCGATGCGCTTCTCGGAACTGACCTAGAGCGTGTCTGTAGAAAGGCAGAGGAGCGCACGGGAATTCACGTCGTTCCTACATATATGTATGCGCTTATGCGCGAGGGCAAGAACTCACCGATGGTAGCTGTAAGAGAAGCGATTTACTCGCTGCTTGAGAAGAGAAAGCCGACAGGCGGGACCGTTAATTTGCTCGGTAATTTTACACATCTAGAGGACGATTCAGACCTTTATGACATCCTCGGTCAGATGGGAATCAAGACCATACACGAGGTAGGGAGAAAAGAAACCCTCGAAGAATACATGGATATGGGCGGAGCAGATTTCAATATCATACTTCATCCAGAGGCTAGAAAGGCAGCATTCACACTTGAGTCAAAGCTCGGAATCCCTTACGTGGAGCTGACTAGAGTATATGAAATAGATAGAATCAAGCGTCAATATGCGTTGTTCGCTTCGGCTCTCGGAGTAGAAATTGATGATTCGGAATACTTCTGTGAGGCTAGCGATGCGTGCCTAAGACTTCAGCAGCTGTGTGAAGGAAAGACATTTGCAATAGGACAGGTTGTAAATGGAAACTCAATTGAGATGGCGCTAGCGCTCGAGAAGCTGGGACTACGCGTTAAGTCGGCGTTTGCGAATATAAGCGAAGATGACTTTCCTTTTATCAGAGAACTAGCTAGTTACAACCCAGACCTCAAGGTGTACTCGACTATGTCACCGACAATGATGAACTACGATGGTTCGGAAAAGGTTGATATTTCAATCGGTATAGATGCACAGTTCTACTATCCAGAGTCGATAAATGTGCACTGGAATAACGAAATCCAGCCGTTTGGATACAAGGGACTTGTACACTTTGTAGAGGCTATAGAGAGGAGGCTCGCTGATGAAAGGGCTTAGAAAGTATCTATCGCCATTTACGCCAGACCAGTCTGGTGCGGTCTCTGTGCTGTTTCACTACGGCGGTATGCTGATAATCATGGATGCTGGTGGCTGCGTTGGAAATATCTGCGGATACGATGAGCCGCGTTGGGATAAGAAAAAGAGCGCGATATTTAGCGCAGCTCTTCGTGATCTAGATGCGATTCTCGGCCGTGACAAGCTTCTCATTCAGAAGACAAAGGAAGCACTCGGAGACATAGACGCTAAATTCGTCGGCCTAATCGGGACACCTGTACCAGCCGTTATCGCTACTGACTATAGAGCGCTAAAGCGCCTAATGGAGACTGACTACGAGGTGCCAGTTGTACCTGTTGAAACTAATGGAATCGACATGTATGACGAAGGTGTTAGCAGGGCGTTTCTACAGATACTCAAGAACTACTTGCATGAAGAGGGCGGCTCAGGAGCGAGATTTATCGCAAATGGCAGTCTTGAGCAAAAAGCAATTAGCTTGGAAGATCTAGAAAAGCTAGGAAAACTGGGCAAGCTAGGTGATTTAGGTAAGATTGATAAGAGTAATGCTTCCGAAAGAGTTGGAGTACTAGGCTTTACGCCGCTCGACACCCCTGGAAGCGGCGACTACGAAGATATGGTGACTGCACTTAGCGAGCAGGGCGTGGATAACCCAGTTATCTATGGCATGAATGATACGCTAGAAGATGTGGCTGCTGCTGCACATGTGGATAGAAATATCGTCGTATCTCCTGGCGGTGTAAAGCCCGCGAGATGGTTATCGGACAAGTATGGCGTACCATATGAGATATGTTATCCTCTGCCGCAGGATTGTGCGGATGAGTTCTCTCGCAAGGTCATGGGGCACGAGCCTCGGAAGGTGCTGATAGTGCATCAGCAGGTTTTTGCAAATTCGCTTAGAGACGTGCTTATAGGTGCTTCCGAGGATAAGCCACTAGAGCGCATAGATGTTGCGAGCTGGTTCATGATGAGCAAAGAGGTTCGTCAGGAGCATGATGCTAAGTTAAATGAAGAGGATGAGCTCATGAAGCTCGTAGATGCAGAAGGGTACGATATGGTGATGGGTGATCCGCTAATCAAGAGGGCGCTTCCTGGATGGAAGGGTACTTTCCTCAGTCTTCCTCATTTCGCAATCTCGGCTTCTCTGTACTCATCGAGCTCAGATGAAGAATACTGGCAGAAAGCCGGAGATGTAGTGAAATAGATAGATATTGGTGATTGCAATTGGTATGTAGATTAATTAGGATTTATGGAATAGTTCAGGGCGTTGGCTTTAGACCCTTTGTGAGCAGACTTGCGGATAGATATGGCATATCTGGAAGTGTCTGTAACAAGGGCTCTTACGTTGAGATAATCGCAAGAGCAGATGAGTCCGTAATAGGCGATTTTGTACATGCCATAGAAGCAGAAGCGCCAGAGCGGTCTGCAATCGTCAAGGTTAAGGTTATGGATTATCCTCTGGATATAGAAGCTCCATCAGGTTTCGAGATTGTAGATAGCAAGCATGAGGATGGGCAGATATTCGTATCGCCTGACATAGCAACTTGCCCGGATTGCGCAAGGGAGCTGTTTGATAAGAATAACAGGAGGTATCTCCATCCGTTTATAAACTGTACTCAGTGCGGTCCGCGTTTAACTATTCTCGACTCGATGCCATACGACCGAGAGAAAACCAGCATGGCTGGTTTTCCGATGTGCGAGGCCTGCAGTGATGAATATACCGATATGGATTCGAGACGCTACCATGCTCAGCCTGTATGCTGTAACGACTGCGGGCCGGAGCTCTACACCCTCGTGGGCGAAGCATCTGATACTGGGCGCCACGAGGGTGTATATGGCGCGGCGGCGCTTCTTGAAACTAGGGCTGTAATCAGGAATGGCGGCATAGCCGCCATCAAGGGGATCGGTGGTTTCCACCTCTGCTGCGACGCCGCGAACGAAGCAGCGGTCCAGCGCCTCAGACAGCTGAAGGCGCGCCCGATGAAGCCGTTTGCAGTGATGATGCGGGATCTCGAAGTGGTCGGGCGCGAATGCAGGCTGGAGCCAGAGATGGAGCCTCTGCTTACCGGCCCGCAGAAGCCGATAATACTGATTCCTAGACGTCACGATTCAGCTGAGTCGGCAGAGCTTGATTCCAATATACAGGAAGAAATTAAGACCAACAGCCAGATACGGCATAGATTAAGAATCGCAGCATCCGTAGCACCTAACAATCCAAATTTAGGGGTGATGCTGCCATATACACCAGTTCATATGCTCCTCTTCGATTATCCTGATGATGAGCCAATATCTGATGTGCTGGTTATGACTAGCGGAAATCCATCTGGAGCTCCGATATGCATGAACGATGAGGAAGCGCTTAAGTATCTATCGCCGATGTGCGATATCATACTTTCTAACTCTAGGGACATACGGATAAGAGCGGATGATACGGTTATGGCATTTTACAGAAGCAAGCCTTATATGATCAGAAGGTCTAGAGGGTATTCTCCGCTTCCAATAGTAGCGAAGAGTGAAAGCCCCCATGCGGTGCTCGGAATAGGTGGAGAGTTAAAGAATGCATTTTGCCTAGGAGATAAGGGGCTTTTTTATCCATCACCATACATAGGCGATATGGCGGATATGAGAAGTGTGAGAGCACTTGAAGCAGCGACAACTCGTATGGAAAGGCTACTAGAGATTCATCCAGATATAATAGTGGGAGATATGCACCCAGGCTATAACACGAGTGAGATGGCTAGGGTGATTGCAGAGAGAGAAGGTGTTCCAGTTATGGAAGTGCAGCATCATCATGCACACATGGTATCGTGCATGGCAGAGAACGAATACGATGGAACAGCTCTGGGAGTGACTTTTGACGGAACTGGATACGGTCCAGATGGGACTATCTGGGGCGGCGAATTCTTGCTTGGCGATGAGAAAGGCTACGAGCGTGTCGGCAGTATAGCGCCGTTTATACATGCTGGCGGAGATATCGCCTCTAGGGAGGGATGGCGAATCGCATACTCCATGATTAGCACAGCGCTCGGAAGCGAGGCGGCCAACCGCATAGGAGAGACACTCGGACTCGGAGACGAGAAGGGCAGGCAGAGCATCGACTTCATGCTCGGAAATAATATAAATACAGTGAAGTCAACAAGCGCAGGCCGCCTCTTTGACGCAGTAAGCGCAGTGCTCGGCATAAAGTCAGCCAGCACCTTCGAAGGCGAGGCCTCGATGGCGCTCCAGTTTGCAGCTGAACGCGCCGAAGCACAAGGAATAAGCCTAGCGCCTTACGAGGGCAGGCTGATGAATATCGACGAAGAGCAGTTCGAACTGTGCACAGACACCTTGCTCATGGAACTAGCTGCAAGGAGTCTGGCAGATCAAGATACTGACCAGCTGGCATACTTCTTCCATAAAGCGCTGGCAGACATGATCGTAATCGCGTGCTGCTACCAGCGTACAAGGTGTGAAGTGAACGTTGTTGCCCTATCAGGCGGAGTATTCCAAAACCTACTACTTCTAAAGCTAGTGGATGATGGACTTGAACGAGAAGGCTTCAAAGTGCTGAAGCACGGAGTCGTACCGACAAACGACGGCGGCATAGCAATCGGCCAGGCGGCTGCAGGAATAGCAGCGCTTGAAGCGAAGAACAATAAATAGTACATCAATATTACTGTACATGGGTATAAAATACATAGAGATTAGAAAATGACGGAGGTGCACATATGTGCGTGGGATTGAGAGCAAAGGTTGCTAATATAGAGAATAATATGGCTGTCATCGATGCTGGCGGCGTTAAGAGAAAGGTTTCTGCGGAGCTGATTTCAGACCTCGCTCCTGGAGATTATGTGATGGTGCACGCAGGTCTTGCTATTGCAAGGGTTGCAGCAGATGAAGAGGAAGAGGCAGATAAGGTCATGGAGGAGCTAAATGACAATTAACGAGAGTACAAAAAAAGCTCGCGACATTGTCACTTCCTACGACGGCCCGAAGCTGCGAATTATGGAAGTCTGTGGAACTCATACGCATGAGATTTTTAGACTTGGAATAAGGAGACTTCTGCCTGATAACATCGAACTTATCTCGGGTCCAGGATGTCCTGTCTGCGTAACACCGGTTTCTTACATCGATGAAGCGGTGATGCTTGCACTGGATAAGCAGGCAACTATCACGACTTTTGGAGACTTAATCAGAGTTCCGGGAACGGAGATGAGCCTTGCTGGAGCTCGCAGCAAGGGTGCGAAGGTCAATGTTGTATACTCACCGCTCGACTCGCTCGAGTATGCCAAGGAGCATCCGGACGAGCAGGTCGTATTTCTGGCGGTCGGATTTGAAACGACAACACCGGGAAGCGTTATGGCGGTGCGTGAAGCGAAGGCACAGGGCATCAAGAATTTCTCGATATTGACTGCTAACAAGACGATGTATAACGCTTATCTTGCGCTCAAGGGCAGTGTAGATGCTTTCCTGTATCCAGGTCACGTGAGCACGATGACTGGTATGGAGGAATACTACAAACTCCGCGATGAACACGGAATATCCGGAGTAGTCGCCGGTTTCTCGGGATCCGAGATACTGACGGCACTTGCGGTGATCATCAAGAAGGTGGCGGAGAAAAAGCCTTTTGCAGTAAATTGCTACCCAGCAGTAGTAACTGAAGAAGGTAGCCCTGCGGCTAGAAAGCTTGTCGAGACAGTGATGGAGCCTTGCGATGCAGAATGGCGTGGACTCGGTGTAATAGAGAAATCGGGTGTCGAACTAAAGCCAAAGTATCGTGATTACGATGCGAGGTTCAAGTTTGACCTTCCGGATATAGAAGGTAAGCCAAACCCGGCATGTAGATGCGGAGATGTGCTTCTCGGCAAATGCAAGCCTTACGACTGCAAGGTGTTCGGTAAGGGCTGTACACCGGAACATCCGATAGGTGCATGCATGGTTTCTGGTGAAGGCGCATGTTCGGCATTTTACAAATACGGAGGCGACATATGGAACAAACAATAACCCTCGCGCACGGTGCGGGTGGAAAGCAGACGAATGACCTGATCGGTGGGATTTTCAAGAAATATTTCGACAACAAATACCTAACAGCGGACGATGCAGCCGTGGTGCCACCTCCAGCTGGGAGGATGGCGATGTCCACGGACGGGTTTATCGTATCGCCTGCAGAATTCCCTGGCGGTAACATCGGAAAGCTCTCGATATGCGGCACGGTAAATGACCTCGCGTGCATGGGCGCAAAGCCACTCTATATCTCTTGTGCGTTTGTAATAGAGGAAGGCTTCCCAGTTGTGAAGCTGGACCGCATCGCTAAGGCGATGGCTGAGACGGCTCATGAGGTAGGTGTTTCAATCGTATCTGGCGATACCAAGGTTGCTGGCAAAGGGCAGGTGGATGGAGTATTTATCACGACTACTGGCGTAGGCGAGATACTGGAAGGCGTTAATCCAGCTGGTGCAAATGCTGAACCTGGTGACAAGATCATCGTGACTGGAGACGTTGGCCGTCACGGCTGTACGATTCTGCTCGAGAGGGACAGATTCGGCATGGAGGCGAATGTGACGAGTGATTGTGCGCCACTCTGGAATGCTGTAAATGCTGCACTTGAAGCTGATCCAGACATCCACGTTATAAGGGATGCGACGCGCGGCGGAGTTGGGACTGTACTCTATGAGATTGCTGACCAGAGTGATGTCGGAATCAAGCTCGATACTGAGTCAATTCCTGTGAATCCTGAAGTCGCTGGTGTCACGGGCATGCTCGGGCTAGAGCCACTTTATCTCGCTTGCGAAGGCAGACTGGTTATGTTCGTCCCTGCAAAATCCGCTGACGCTGTACTCGCGGCACTGCACAGCTCCGAGCATACAGAGGGTGCGGTGGTAATAGGCGAGGTGACTAAAGAGATGCCTGGTCACGTTGTGATGACCACGGAAATAGGCACTGAAACGCTGCTACCACCTCCAAGCGGAGAGCTGCTGCCGAGGATTTGCTAGCAGAATTGATAAACTAGTTAAATCGAAAAATCTTAGTTAAAAGAAAAAAGTACTAGACAAGTTCTGGTATATTATGTATACTAATTCGTGTCGCAATCGTGACACGAATATTTATGCCGCATTGGTCAAGAGGTTAAGACGCAGCCCTCTCACGGCTGAATCTCGGGTTCGATTCCCGGATGCGGTACCAATAGTAAAAAACCTTGAGCTAGAGCTCAAGGTTTTTTTATACCCTTACACATTCACCCCACATGTTGTATCATTAAGTTATTCTATAAGAGTTACATAAAAGAGGAGATAATGATAATGGAACTAAAGGAGATGCGTAAGCTTCTCGGCTTATCGCAAGCGGCATTTGGAGAGAAATATAACATCCCAGTAAGAACAATTCAAGATTGGGAGAGTGGGCGCAGGCAAGCTCCCGTATACGTTCTTGAGCTACTAGAGCGAGCTGTGATTGAAGATTCCAAAGCTGAAGTGAATTAATAGCACACTCGCATTTCATAGGCAGTTTAACCTCATGATTTCATGTTGGTTATTAATCCTTTAAACAATAACAACAGGAACAACTAATGGACAAAAAACGAAATGATCGCATAGCAATCATAGTATCTATCGGTTTACTAGCTACAATATGGCTTATTTCAGGCCTAACAAGATATTTCAGTTCAGGAGATGTCGACACGGGCGTTGGATATTCTACCCTTAGTTACAATGTGACTGTGGATGTTAGAAATGACTATTCATACGTAGTCGTAGAGAAGATTAAGGTGAATTTCACCGACCCAAAGCACGGTATAGTTAGAAACATTCCTTTCGGCAAGGGATACAAGATCAAAGACGTATCCGTAGATGGGGATAAATATAGGATTAAGAATCTGTACAAAGCTGAGCATATGCAGATTAAAATTGGTGATAAAAAGAAGACTGTTACAGGTATTAAAGAGTACACCATCATCTATACGCTCGCTAATTACGAGCGCAAGAATAATCCGAACGATATATATGTGGATGTGCTTCCGTCGGAATGGGCAACAGATATCAAGTCGGCTTCAGTTTCTGTGAGTCTGCCACAGCATTTTCCTTATAGCGGCATGAAAGGATATAGTGGGCCACATAAAAGCACCTACAATATGTACGGGACGTGGAATTACAACAAGAAGAGAAATATAATCGAATACAACGTTCAGAATTTGCCTGCGAATAATGGCGCAACATTGCTCGTAGATACTCCAAAAGGTTACTGGTACAAAGCGCCTAGCAAGTACTGGGTGAACTATGCGACCGTAATAGTAGCAATTCTCGGCGTCATTATACTTATCGTGCTTAGGGTTTTGAACGAAAAAGAGCACCCGATTGTTGCGCCTGTTACGTTCAAGCCGCCAAAAGGTGTTCCGCCTGGAGAAATCGGATATCTGGTCGACGAAGCAGTAAATAAGAGGGATATCACATCGATGTTCTTTTACTTGGCATCCAAGGGCTATATCTCGATTGAGGAATACAAGAAGGGGAAATATCAATTCGAGAGCCTCCGGATTCCCGACGTATATGACGAACCACCGATTACCGTTACTTTTTACAAAACTATATTTGGAAGCACGAAGAAGGGCACGCTTGGCAAGGTAGTGAGCCTAGAGGAAGCGAGCAAACGCATAGGCAAAGAATGTGAACTGATTAGAAAGGTGATCGTTGAAGAGTACACTGACAACAAATCTATATTCTCTAAGAAATCGCAGAAAAATGAAGAGATTGCAGCTATCATTAGCTGCATAATAGGAGGTATGCTAATCGCACTTTCTATGTATAGAGAGTTTTACCTACCCGGCTGGCGAATTTTGATATTCGTATATGGTGGTTCGGTGATTCTTGATGCATTTTGGAGATTGCCTGTTAAGAGGATGTGTAGAGAGTATCATTTTCATAGGACGAGAAGCGGTTTAAGAAGTGTTACATCTTTTGCGTTCTGGGGAATTATCTATCTGGCGATATCATCGTTTATGTTATTGTTTTTGTACAAGATGGCGGGCGGTGAGATGACGATTTATTCTCTAGCTGCAATAGCTGTATACACATTGGCTGTACCATTGATTCTACTAGGATTCCTCAAGAGAACTAAGGATAGTGCCAAGCTTTATGGTGAGATTATCGGCTTCAAAGAATTTATCGCTACAGCAGAGGTGGATAGAATAAATGCCCTTGTTGAGGAAAATCCAGCGTATTTCTACGACGTGCTTCCGTATGCCTATGTATTTGGGCTTACCGACACCTGGGCGAAGAAGTTTGAACCTAAGACTCTAGCTGGACATATTGGATACAGTGCGTTAGGCGGAGACATGTACGACCTTATAAATATGGATATTATGATTCATCATGTTCAATCTAGTGCGTTTTCTAGAGTATCATCGGCATTGTACGCAGATGTCAGCGGCGGTCTCAGCTCTGGCGGCGGCGGATCGGTCGGTGGCGGCTCTGGTGGCGGCGGAGGCGGTGGCTGGTAAACCTTGCCTTCCAATATATACGCACTGCACCTAAATCGATTATTCCTAAGTTACAGAATGACGATTCGAAACGGCTTTAACTAATAACACTAATATACTAAAGGAGCAGCAATGCAGCAGTATTTTATATACGGCAGCCCTAGCGCTGAAACTATTGAGATAACGGACAAGGATACAATCAAGCACATGTTCCAGGTCATGAGACTTAGAGCTGGCGATGAAGTGGTTCTCGTGTTCCCAGATGGCATCAAGAGGCTTGCAGAAGTTTTAGATGCAGAGAGCAGAACTATGCGCATCGTAGAAGAGCTAGACGAAAATGTTGAGCTACCAGTTCACATTACTATCGCATGCGGTTTTCCTAAAGGCGATAAATTTGCGACCATCGCTCAGAAGGCAACCGAACTAGGAGCAACAGAGATATGCGGATTTCCAGCGGAGAGATCGATAGTGAAATGGGACGATAAGAAGCTGGCTAAATTGGCAGAAAAGCTTGATAAGGTAGTTCAGGGCGCTGCTGAGCAGAGTAAGCGCAATATAGTTCCTAGCATAAATTTTGTTGCTAACAAGAAGAGTTTTGTAGATAGCTTCGCTGATTACGATAAGGTTTTCGTAGCATACGAGGAAGCGGCAAAGGATGGAGAGAAGTCTGTTCTCGCCAATGCTCTTTCAGAAGTATCAGCTGGAGATAAGCTGCTTTTTATCTTCGGACCAGAAGGCGGAATCACAGATAAGGAAATCGACACTTTTACGCAGGCTGGGGCAGTCTGCGCAGGGCTTGGACCACGCATTATGCGTGCTGAAACAGCCCCTATGTATGTACTGTCTGCGGTGAGTTATGCGCTGGAACTGAACAAATAAGCAAGTTTGAATTGGAATATTTGTATTTAATTATATTGCAAGACTCTCGCTGGCATAATGCCCGAGAGTTTTTGCATTGCGTTTTATGCAATATATGAATCAGTATATTTGCAAAAAAAATTATAAAGTCCTACAATAGGTGTTAAAGAAGACTACTTAAGCAGTTTACGGAAGGAGGTTGTTATGACACTTAGAGAGAAAGCAACATTAGCTGCATTTAATAAAGCTGTTGATATAGGATTCAAAAAGATTAAGAAGAATCCTAGAGAAGGTATGCTTGATATCGTCGGTATTATAGATAAATATATGATGCCTAAAAGCGAACAGGAAAATAGTGGTAAGAAAGCTATCGAGAATATCAGGCGTGAGTTTGCAGATCCCAACTCAAGCTGGGTTTCATTTGCAACCGATATGGTAAACGACGTAGATGAGAATGTAATCAAACACTTTGTTTCTAACGTCGGATTCAATGCGGCATACAAGGGCAATAAAAAGAGATGCAAATTGCAGCGTGAAGAGAATTGCAATATTCCGTGGGCAATATTGTTTGATCCAACATCGGCGTGTAACCTTAAGTGCACAGGATGCTGGGCAGCCGAATATGGTCATAAGAATAACCTTAGTTATGATGAAATGGCTAGTATTATTAAGCAAGGTAATGATATTGGGACATATATGTACATTCTCACGGGTGGGGAGCCACTTGTACGCAAGGACGATATTATAAAACTTGCGGAAGAATTCAATGATAGTGAATTCCATATTTTTACGAACGGAACTCTTATTGATGAAAAGTTTTGTAAAGAAGTTCAACGTGTAGGAAATATTTCCTTTGCAATTAGCATTGAGGGTACCGAAGAGTCAACAGATTCTCGCCGTGGAAAAGGTGTGTATAAGAGAGTTATGGATTCAATGAAGTTGTTGCAGAAACATCATTTGTTATATGGAGTATCTATTTGTTATACGAGTGTAAACTACAAGTATGTAACTGACGATGAATTCATTATGATGCTTAGAGAACATGGGTGTAAACTAGCTTGGTACTTCCATTACATGCCTGTTGGTAATGATGCAGATCCAAGTTTGATGCCGACTGCGTCACAGCGTAAACATGTGATGGATAAAGTTCACATCATTAGATCTAAGGATTATGCTAATAACATGTTTGCTATTGACTTCCAAAATGACGGGGAGTACATTGGCGGATGCATCGCAGGTGGACGCAATTACTTCCATATCAATTCGGCAGGTGATATGGAACCATGCGTGTTTATACATTATTCTGATTCGAATATTCGCAAGGATACTATAATGGAAGCTCTTAAGAAACCGCTGTTCATGGCATATCACCATAATCAGCCATTTAACAGCAATCATCTAAAGCCTTGCCCAATGCTCGAGAATCCTGGCAGACTTTCCGAGATGGTAAATGATTCAGGTGCACATTCAACAGATATGATTTCACCTGAAAGTGCTGAACATCTTGAAAATAAGTGTAAACCATATGCTAAGCAATGGAATGCAACTGCCGAAGCGATTTGGAGCCATAGAAAACATAATAAGGGAGTGCATTAACAGTTTACACATCAAATATACGTGAGGATACATTGCTTTTCTAAATTGTTTCTAAAATGTTTTTTTGCAGAAAATTTTAATATACCTCTAGACAAATTATTTGAGTATGCTAAAATGCTTAAGGTTTAGATATAGTAACTCGCAGAAAGAGGTAGATAGATGGAGAGGCGAATGTTTCGCGACTTGTATCTTGAATATAATAACGTAGATTAAGACTTCGACATTGGATTTATTATTCCAATGATCGAAGTCTTTTTTTAAAATCTTTGTAGGATGTAGAAAGCAGGAAAGGTGAAAAAATGGCAAAAAGAAATGACATCAATAAAATTCTGGTTATCGGATCAGGTCCAATCGTAATCGGTCAGGCAGCAGAGTTTGACTACGCTGGCACACAGGCATGTATCGCGCTCAGGGAAGAGGGATATGAAGTGGTGCTTTGCAACTCCAATCCTGCGACTATCATGACGGATACATCTATGGCAGATAAGGTGTACATGGAACCGTTAACCCTCGAATACCTAGCAAGGATTATCAGATACGAAAGACCTGACGCTATTTTACCTGGAATCGGTGGACAGACCGGACTAAACCTTGCGATGCAGCTTGAGAAGAAGGGTGTACTTAAAGAGTGCCGTGTTGAACTCCTCGGAACCAAGAGTAATAGTATTGAACGAGCTGAAGATAGAGAGCTTTTTAAAGAACTTTGCGAAGAACTTGGAGAACCTGTAATCCAATCCGACATTGCAAATAGCGAAGAGCATGGACTTGAGATTGCAAAAGATATTGGTTTTCCTGTGGTTCTCCGCCCGGCGTTCACTCTCGGTGGCACAGGTGGTGGATTTGCATATAATGAAGAAGAATTTAAAGAACTTCTCAAACGTGCGCTCTCAATATCCCCAACCCACCAGGTATTGATTGAGAAGAGTATCAAGGGCTTCAAGGAGATAGAGTACGAGGTAATGAGAGATGGAAGTGACACAGCAATTGCAGTCTGTGATATGGAAAACCTCGATCCAGTTGGAGTACACACAGGCGACTCGATAGTAATATGCCCAACACAGACTGTAAGCAAAGAAGACAAAGAGATGCTTAAGACTAGTGCGCTTAAAATTATCCGCGCACTTCAGATAGAGGGTGGCTGCAACGTGCAGTTCGCTCTTAATCCAAATTCGTCCGAATATTATTTAATCGAGGTAAACCCAAGAGTGTCTCGTTCATCCGCACTTGCATCCAAGGCAAGTGGATATCCAATCGCAAGAATTACGGCCAAAATAGCAGTCGGTATGACACTGGATGAGATTGAGATTATAGACCAGCCAGCTTCGGTAGAACCTGCCGTTGACTATGTTGTGAGCAAGGTGTCTAGGTTCCCGTTCGACAAGTTTGCAGATGCAGATAATAAGCTAGGAACGCAGATGAAGGCTACTGGAGAAGTTATGAGCATCGGTATGAATCTCGAAGAGAGTATACTCAAAGCCGTTCGCTCCCTTGAGATTGGTGTATCTCACATCTACATGGAGAAGTTCGATACTTGGGATACTGATGAGATGAAGGAGTATATAACTGAGGGCCGCGACGATAGAATTTTTGCAATAGCAGAGCTTCTAAGAAGAGGAGTGAGTAAGTCGGAGATATGTGAACTAACCTCTATAAATGAGTATTTTATAGAGATGTTCGAGAATATTATCTCAATTGAGAACGAACTGAAAGCTAATAAAAACGACGTCGCAAGACTGAGGATAGCCAAGCAGTACGGATTTTCAGATGTTGAAATTGCAAGGCTTTGGAATGTAACAGAAGAGCAGGTATGGAAGCTACGCGAGGCAGTCGAGCTATTCCCAGAGTACAAGATGATAGATTCGTGTGCAGGATCGAAGGATGCATATGTGCCATACTTTTATTCGACCTTTGACGGAAGTGAGACCAAGATAACTAGGAATTCTGGCAAGAGGAAGATTGTAGTTCTAGGTTCGGGGCCAATCCGAATCGGGCAGGGCATTGAGTTCGATTACTCGACAGTTCAGGCGGTAAAGACTCTCCGCAGTCAGGGCTGTGAGGCTATAATCATAAATAACAACCCTGAGACAGTTTCGACAGACTACACGACTGCAGATAAGCTCTACTTTGAGCCACTTTGTGTCGAGGATGTTATGAATATCCTAAGACTCGAGAAACCAGATGGTGTAATCGTTTCGCTAGGAGGACAGACAGCTGTGAACCTTGCGAATGCTCTCGATGAAAGGGGTGTAAAGATTATCGGAACTGACTGTGCAGCAATCAACGCTGCCGAGGATAGAGATGAGTTCGATAAACTGCTCCAGAAGCTCGGTATCGCTAAGCCAGAAGGAAAAGCAGTCACTGACATAGATGAAGGTTGCGAAGTTGCTAAGGAGATAGGTTATCCGGTACTTGTTAGACCAAGCTTCGTGCTTGGCGGTAGAGCGATGAGAATTGTTGCGGACGAGACTCAGCTCAGACAGTACCTGAGAACAGCCGTGGAAATCGACGAAGATAAACCAGTGCTCGTTGACCACTATATCCGCGGGAAGGAAATCGAGGTGGATGCGATCTGCGATGGTACAGATGTATTTATCCCAGGCATCATGGAGCTCGTTGAACGTACAGGTGTTCACTCTGGAGACTCGATTAGTATCTACCCACCATGCTCCATCTCAGAGGATGTCAAGGAGACTATTAGGGATTACACAGAGAAGCTGGGTCTCGGAATAGGTATTCGCGGGCTATTCAACATCCAATTCATTGTCGATTCTTCTGAAAATGTGTATATAATCGAGGTAAATCCAAGATCCTCGAGAACCGTCCCATTCCTTTCCAAGGCTACCGGATACAACCTTGCAGATATCGCATCCAAGGTAATGCTCGGAATCAGCTTAGAGGAGCAAGGGTTCAAGGGTGTGAAGCCGCTCGAGAAGAAGAGATGGTATGTAAAGGTGCCAGCGTTCTCATTCGCAAAGCTCTCTGGAATGGATATAAGACTATCGCCTGAGATGAAATCAACTGGCGAAGCCATCGGGTATGATGATGATATGATGCGTGCTTTTTACAAGGCCATGCAGGCGGCAGGCATGAGGATGCAGAATTACGGAACGGTATTTGCATCGATCAACGACGAGTCTAAGGAGGATGCACTTCCTCTAATCAGAGGCTTCTACGATCTAGGATTCAACATCGAAGCGACAGAGGGTACGGCACAGTTCCTGAAAAATAACGGTGTTAAGACCAGAAGCTTCGAGCATACAGATAATAGTCTGGATGCAGTAATGGATGAGTTCAGACAGGGTTACGTTACTTACGTGATTAATATCGGAGATATCAGATCCGTAGATGCGAACTCCATGGGTAGTCGCATCAGAAAGTGTGCAGCTGAAAATAGCGTGACTACGCTCACTTCACTTGATACCGTGAGAGTACTGCTAAAGGCACTAGATGATATAACATTTAAGGTGTCCACAATCGATGCTTAGTGTTATAATTAGTTATTATTCAAGCAGAGGAGGGAGCTATGAACATAAGAGAGTGTGTAAAGATGAGACACTCCGTGCGTGCTTACGAGGATAGGCCTATTGACACGAAGGCGGTAGAAGACCTCAAGGTCATGATTCAGCAGTGTAACCGCGAGGGAGACATGCATTTCCAGCTTATACAGGATGAGCCAAAGGCGTTCTCGAGTTTACTTGCAAAATACGGAAAATTTTCTAACGTCAAAAATTACATCACCGTAGTCGGCAGGAGGCGCGATGACCTCGATGACAAGGCGGGGTACTACGGTGAGAAGTTAGTGATTCGCTGCATGCAACATGGGTTAAACACTTGCTGGGTCGGCGGAACGTACAAGAAGGTCAAGGAGGTCATCGACGTTGGGCACGATGAGAAGATAGTTGCCGTAATCGCTCTTGGATATGGACAGACTATGGGGTCTATCAGAAAATCTAAGAAGCCAGAGGATGTGTTCGATGGCAAGTCTTCAAGGATCTCAAGATACGAGGACACACCTGAGTGGTTCAAGAAGGGTGTAGAGATGGCGCTTTTAGCACCTACAGCCATGAATAGGCAGAAATTTACTTTTGCGATAAGTGGGGATAGAGTCAAGATAAAATCAGGATTTGGAAAGTTCACTAAGCTCGATGTTGGTATAGTGAAGTACCATTTCGAAATTGGAGCATCGCCAAAGGAGTTCGTTTGGGCATAGTGATACGCGCATATGTTGCAATTCGAAATATAATTAAGTGCATCAAAAATCTAATGCTTCTAACCGCATGATACATTAGTTATAGGATAGGATTATGAACGATATACATGAGATTCGCAAGATTGCCGTCATTAAATCTGCATTCAAGCAGAAGTACGGTATACCGAGGCAGCCGAGGCTCGTACAAGGTCTGAAGTCGGAGATAGTCTTCGGCGACGAATTTAATAATCCAGACGCTGTGAGAGGACTCGAAGAGTTCTCTCACATTTGGCTAATTTGGGGATTCTCACGTAACAAGATAGATATGAATGTGAAGAACCCAGCGTGGAAACCGACTGTGAGACCCCCTCGACTTGGCGGAGATATACGTAAGGGGGTATTTGCCACAAGGTCGCCATATAGACCGAACTCACTTGGCATGTCCGCAGTTAAGCTACTTGAGATAAGAAATGTGAGTGGTAAGCTCAGCCTTATCGTTGAAGGAGCAGATCTCCTTGACGGAACGCCTATATACGACATCAAGCCGTATGTCCCATATAGTGATATCATCACAGATGCAGATAAAGGGTTTGCACATGGTGTCGACACTGCGATAGATGTGGAATTTCCAGAGAATTTACTTTCAAAAGTAGATGAAGAGTTTCGCGCGCCACTCATGAGGATTCTTGAACTTGATCCACGTGATGCATATGATAGAGAATCTGTAAAGCCTTGTAAGATGGCGTTTGCAAACGTGGATATAGAGTTTGAGTTTCAAGGCGGAAAGTTGGTTGTCACATCGGTGAAGAAGCTTTAAAGCCACTGATAAAATCATTTAATGTCGAATTAAAGCAAGTAAATAGAACAGAAAATAGAATAATGATAAGAGAAACAGATAGATCATTTTGATAGATAAGAACATGGATAACGACAAGATTATTACAGCGCGAATAGAGGATAAGCTAGAGCAGGCTGAACGCGGTAGCTACATTACCACGACAGGTTTTCTCAACATGCACGAACAGTCGCTTGCCATGCGCGTAGTCAGGGGGAGGAATGACGTCAAATCATTTTTCTACGGTGGCTACGAGGATGCCGAGAGGGGAATTCTCATGTTCGTTCCGGATGTCTATGCAGATACTCTCGAGGAAGCGCTGGAGATGATTTCCCCACTCTCGGTGCTCCATATCAAGGCTTCTCCTGGTGGCAGAAAGCTCACACACAGGGACTATCTCGGTTCTGTTCTATCGCTCGGACTCGATAGGTCTGTGATCGGTGATATCCTGGTAAATGATAAAGGTGCTGACATGATTATAAATTCAGAAATCGTAGATTTTCTTCTATCCGAATTTCACAGCGCAGGTCATACAAATCTCCAGATCACGGCCTCTGAGATATGCAATCTGAAAGTCCCCGAGCAGATGGTGAAATCGGTTAGAGATACGCTCTCTTCACCAAGACTGGATAACGTCGTGTCAGCAGCATTTCATGTCTCTCGAAGTGAAGCGGTGAGAGCCATAAAGGGTGGCATCGTATTTGTAAATCACGATGAAGTAACCAAGATAGATAAGCGTATAGATGAAGGCAACACGATAGTTCTACGCGGCAAGGGAAAGGCAGTGCTCACAGAATTCTCTGGACTCTCCAAGAAGGGGAGAATCTGGGCTGAGTTTAAGGTGTTCATTTAGGTAGCATGGAAAATAAACTGTAAGCGTCATAGTAATGAACCATGCATAATGGGGATCGAAATGGAAATCAAACCTAGCGGAGATTACGCTTTTAGAAACATAAGTCATTGATACTATCAGGTAGCTGTTTGAACTAGTTTCTCGCTAGTGTTACAATCAAAATGTAATATATTTTTCTAAATAATAATTTCATCGGAGGTAGACAAATGTTTGAATATACCGATATCAAGACTGCTCCTGTAGCTCTCGGACCATATTCACAGGCAGTGATGGCAGGAAATACACTTTATGCTTCTGGCGCAATCGGAATCGACCCTGAGACAGGAAAGTTTGTAGGCGAAGATGTGCAGAGCCAGTGCGAGCAGGCTTGTAAAAATGTAGGAGAGATTCTTAAGGCTAATGGCATGACTTACGATAACGTAGTTAAGACCACTTGCTATATCCTCGATATGACAGAGTTCAAGGATTTCAATGAAGTGTATGCTAAGTATTTCACTTCAAAACCAGCTAGATCCTGTGTTGCAATCACAGCACTTCCAGCAGGAGCACTCTGTGAAGTGGAAATTATTGCAGTAAAGTAAAATCTACGAAATAAAAAACTGTGACGAAAACCCATATTGAAATTTTCAATAGCTGGAAATTCACTAATTTCGGAGCAGTAACTATGATAATCGACTGAATTTGAGTAGCTGTAACATAAGTGATCGCCTGCAAATGCTTGCTGGCGGTCATTTTATTTGCAACTCCTATCAATCAGAATGGAAATTTCATGTATAATAGCCATTATGAAAGGACGGACTTATGAACAACATTAAGGTTATTAGATTTGATAATTTGCACGATATAGAGTTACCTCATGTGTTCGAGTGTGGACAGTGTTTTCGCTGGAATGAGTGCGAGGATGGTTCATACATAGGTGTTACAGGAGGCTATGCTGCACACGTTTCGCTTGAGCATTATGATGATTCGTGCGCACTCATAATTGAGTGCACAGGCGGAAGTGAGGAGTACTGGCATAGATATTTCGATTTGGATACGGACTACAGTGCTATGAAGAAGACTCTTCTAAGGGGCGAACCTAAGCTAGCAAGGTCAATTGACATATGCCACGGTATCAGAATACTCAATCAGGACTACTGGGAGGTGCTAATTTCCTTTATAGTCTCACAGAACAACAATATTCCAAGGATTAAGAAATGCATCGAGTCGTTAGCGAAGAATTACGGCACAGAGATAGGTGAATTCATGGGTGAGGTGAGATACGCATTTCCGACACCTGATCAACTATCTAAGGCCACGCTTGGAGAACTTGCAGACCTGAAACTCGGGTACAGGAATGCCTACATCGTATCGGCACCTAAGCACTTTGCGGAGCAAGGTATACCGACGGGAACGACGGAAGAGAAGCACAAAGCGCTACTATCATATTTAGGCGTCGGACCTAAGGTTGCGAACTGCATATTGCTATTTGGATTAAGAGACTTTACTGCATTTCCTATAGATATCTGGATGAAGAAGATAATGGTTGACCTCTATGGTTTTGACATAAAGGATATCAAAGGCATGCAGAAGTTTGCAGACGAGCACTTCGGAGATTTAGGAGGCATCGCGCAGCAATATCTGTTCTATTACTATAGAAGCATGAAGTGAAGATATTTTCACATTTAATTCATAGTGCCGTGTTGACAACATATGAGGTGCTGAGTAAAATTATGTTATAGAGCTTAGCACTCTTAATAATTGAGTGCTAACAATATGAATAAGACTTATGATTAGGAGGTTACAAATGAGTATAGGAATAAAGCCACTAGGTGCAAGAGTCGTAATTAAACGTAGTGAAGCACTTGAGAAGACGGAAGGCGGTCTGATACTTTCGGCAAGTGCCAAGGAGAAGCCACAGGAGGCTGAGGTCCTCGCAGTAGGTCCAGGAACTGAAGACGAGAAGATGGAAGTAAAGGTTGGAGATAAGGTTATATTCTCAAAGTACGGCGGCACAGAGCTCAAGTACGGTGGTGAGGATTATATCATCTTGAGCCAGAAGGATATCTTGGCAGTAATCGAGTAATTGCTTAGCCTCTACAGAGGTATAGTTACACACTGCAAAGAGAGACAGATATGCATAATATTGCAAAGACAGTAGTTTAAATCTAATCACGCACCTTGATTGGTGCATATATATAGGAGGAAGCTAAAATGGCAAAGGATTTACATTATGGAGAGGAGTCAAGAAGAAAACTCCTCGCAGGCGTAGATAAGCTTGCAGATACGGTTAAAATTACACTTGGACCTAAAGGCAGAAATGTTCTCATCGAGAGATCATATGGATCTCCGCTTATTACTAACGACGGAGTTTCAATCGCTAAGGAGATTGAGCTCGAAGATCAGGTTGAGAACATGGGTGCTCAACTGGTTAAGGAAGTTGCTACCAAGACTAACGATGTAGCAGGTGATGGAACTACTACAGCTACACTGCTAACACAGGCAATCGTTCGCGAGGGCTTCAAGAACGTAACTGCTGGTGCTAATCCAATGGTTCTCAAGAAGGGAATCAGCGGTGCTGTAGAGGTTGCAGTTGAGTACCTCAAGAACAGTGCAGTTAAGGTAGATGACAAGGAGAGCGTAGCTCAGGTCGCTTCTGTTTCAGCAGGAGATAGAGAGATTGGAGAGCTCATCTCAGAGGCTATGGAGAAGGTAGGAACTGACGGAGTAATAACAGTCGAAGAATCTAGATCTCTCGGCACTACACTAGATGTAGTTGAGGGTATGCAGTTCGATAGAGGATACCTGTCACCATATATGGCAGCTAATTCTGAGAAGATGGAAGCAGTTCTCGATAACCCATATATCCTTCTTACAGACAAGAAGATTTCCAACATCCAGGACCTAGTTCCACTTCTTGAGGACATCATGAAGTCCGGTAAGAAGTTGCTCATCGTTGCAGATGACGTAGATGGCGAGGCGCTCGCAACACTCGTTGTTAACAAGTTAAGAGGAACTCTTGATGTAGTGGCTGTAAAGGCCCCTGGATTTGGCGACAGAAGAAAGGCTATGATGGAGGATATCGCAATCCTCACAGGCGGTACTGTTATCAGCGAGGAGCTAGGATACGAGCTTAAGGAAGCTACAGTGGACATGCTCGGTAAGGCTGGAACTGTTAAGGTTAATAAGGATCATACAGTAATCGTTAACGGTGCTGGAAATAAGGCTGAAATCGAAGAGAGAGTTGAGAAAATCAAGGGAGAGATCGAGGATTCGACTTCTGATTTCGACAGAGAGAAGCTACAGGAGAGACTTGCTAAGCTAGTTGGCGGAGTTGCAGTTATCAATGCTGGAGCTGCCACAGAGACAGAGTTAAAGGAGAAGAAGCTCAGACTTGAGGATGCTCTCAATGCTACAAGGGCAGCTGTTGAGGAAGGCATCGTTGCAGGTGGTGGTACATCGCTTATCTGTGCAATCGATAAGGTATCTGAGTATGCTGAGAGCCTAGAAGGAGATATGAAGACTGGTGCTAGAATCGTAGTCAGAGCACTAGAGGAGCCAGTTAGACAGATTGCTGAGAACGCTGGATTTGAAGGTAGCGTAATTGTTGCTAAGGTTAAGGAGTCCAAGAAGGGCGTAGGATTTAATGCAGCAACAGAGGCGTACGTAGACATGATTGAAGCTGGTATCGTTGACCCGGTTAAGGTTACTAGATCTGCGCTTCAGAACGCTTCAAGTGTAGCAGGTATGCTTCTCACTACTGAAGCTGGAATTTCTGAGATTAAGGAAGATTTGCCAGCTGCACCTGCAATGCCTGCAGGCGGCGGAATGGGCATGATGTAATAGGCAAAGGATATGGCAGCAAGAGCATCATCAAAGACAGATAGAGCAATAGCTGGACGCCTTACTGTCAGTCCGCTTTTTGAGAATATGACGGTAGATGACGTGCACAACTGCTTCACATGCAGTGGTGCACTCTGCCTCTCATTCAAGAAGGGAGACATGATATTCACTGAAGAGGATGAACCAACCAAGCTCCACATTCTCCTAGATGGCGGTGTACGAATCGGTTATGATTCCTTCGACGGCAACAGGAGAGTTATCGGAAACTTTACAGATACTGGTGAGGTGTTTGGAGATATACTGCTATTTCTCGGCAAAGAGAAGTACGGTGTATTTGCTCAGGCTACTTGTGATACCAAGGTCATTGCATTGCCACGAGAGTTCATGGCGGAAACCTGTGGAAGCGGCTGTGGATATCATAATCAGCTGATCAATAATATGCTGATGAGCTTTGCGAGGAATGCCTACGCGCTAAATATGAGGCTGAGGATACTATCCTGTCCGACTCTCCGTCAGAAGATCGCCAAGATGTTACTCATCTACAACGATAGAGATATGAACAAGCCAATCAATATGACGAGAGAAGGTTTAGCGGAGTTCCTAGGTGTGACGAGACCATCAGTTTCAAGGGAGCTGATGAAGATGCAGGACGATGGTTTGATCGAGATAAAGGGTCGCAAGATATATGTCCTTGACCCTGCGGAAATCGAGGCGCTCAACTAATACACCCAGCATATTGGGCGTGCAATTTAATAAGAATAAAGTAATTGATATGGACACGATGTATTAATTCAAAAACAAAAATTAAAAGATAGAATTGTAACATTAGTTACAGATTCTATCTTTTTTTAATGATATGCTTGAGCCATAAATTAAAGCAAACAATTGATTAAAGACAAAAATGAACGTTATATAAGAGTTGAAAGGAGAAACACATGGAAAACCGTATGTTTTGTTATCAGTGCCAGGAGACAGCAAAGGGCACAGGATGTACTATGAGAGGTGTTTGCGGCAAGCTTCCTGAGACAGCAGGATTACAGGATCTGCTCGTATACGTAACTAAGGGACTTTCTGCAGTGACTACACAGCTAAGAGCTGAGGGTAAGGAAGTAAGCGAGCAGGTAAATCACCTAGTGTCGTTAAACCTATTCACAACTATCACAAATGCTAACTTTGATGACGAAGCAATCACAGCTAAGATCGTTGAGACACTAACATGTAAGGAGCAGCTACTAAAGCAGCTTGACGATACAAGCAAGCTTCCTGAGGCTGCAAAGTGGAATGGCTGCGTTGGTGAGTTCGCTGCAAAGGCTGCAAGCCCAGAGGTTGGCGTTCTATCCACTGAGAACGAGGATGTTAGATCTCTAAGAGAGCTCATCACTTATGGACTAAAGGGACTTTCCGCTTATAGCAAGCACGCAAACGCTCTGCTTAAGGACAACGTCGAGGTTGATGCTTTCATGCAGAAGGCTCTAGCACTTACACTGGACGATTCTCTATCAATAGATGACCTAGTTGCACTTACACTAGAGACAGGTAAGTACGGTGTAGATGGTATGGCTCTACTTGACGAGGCAAATACATCTGCTTACGGAAACCCAGAGATCACAAAGGTAGATCTCGGTGTTAGAAAGAACCCAGGAATCCTGATTTCAGGTCACGACCTAAAGGACCTCGAGATGCTTCTAGAGCAGACAGAGGGAACAGGCGTAGATGTATATACACACTCTGAGATGCTCGCAGGTCAGTATTACCCAGCATTCAAGAAGTACGAGCACTTCGCTGGTAACTACGGAAATGCATGGTGGAAGCAGAAGGAAGAGTTCGAGACATTCAACGGACCTATCCTGATGACTACAAACTGCATCGTGCCACCAGCAGATAGCTACAAGGATAGACTATTTACAACAGGTGCAGCAGGATACCCAGGATGCAAGCACATCGACGGCAAGTATGGTGAGACTAAGGACTTCTCCGAAATCATCGAGCTAGCTAAGAAGTGCCCAGCGCCAACAGAGATTGAGACAGGAGAGATCGTAGGTGGATTTGCACACGAGCAGGTATTTGCACTAGCAGATACAGTAGTTGAGGCAGTTAAGTCTGGAGCAATCAAGAAGTTCTTCGTAATGGCTGGCTGCGACGGCAGAATGAAGTCTAGAAACTACTACACAGATTTTGCAAAGGCTCTACCTAAGGATACAGTAATCCTCACAGCAGGATGCGCTAAGTACAAGTACAACAAGCTAGACCTTGGAGACATCGGTGGAATTCCACGTGTGCTCGACGCAGGACAGTGCAACGACTCATATTCACTAGCATTGATCGCACTCAAGCTCAAGGAAGTATTTGGACTAGATGACGTTAACGAGCTACCAATCGCTTACAACATCGCTTGGTATGAGCAGAAGGCTGTAATCGTACTTCTCGCACTTCTATACCTCGGTGTTAAGAACATCCACCTAGGACCAACGCTACCAGGATTCCTCTCGCCAAACGTTGCAAACGTACTTGTTGAGAACTTCGGAATCGCAGGAATCGGAACAGTAGACGACGATATCGAGCTATTCCTTGGAAAATAGGAGGTAACGATGAGTTTATTTCTAGGACCTATACATCAGTGGCTATATGACAAGATTATATTTCAGGATGACCTCACAGATGCTCTGATCGATGCTGGAAAGGCAGAGGGCTGGAGCGAGCTAACAGAGGAGCTTGCAAATGAGTGTCACAGCTACGATAGACGTCCGCTTGAAGAGGCGGTTGACCCTGACAACATTCACGGCAGCCTTCAGGCAAGAATTGCAGATGCAGAGTGCAGATATGCGAAGCTGGTTAAGACTATCGCAGCAGCAAACCCTGCAAGAGTAGAGGATCTAAAGCAGGCAGCTAGACGCTTCGGCGAGCTAAATGCGGTACCAGCTGGAACTAAGCCAGATGTAGCTTTCGGATACCTTAACAACACACTGCTCGATGGCATGCCTTGTGACAATGTAAATGAAATGATCAGCCAGACAGACGACTCCATCACATGGAGGCGCAACATGGACATTCACGCTCAGCACTGGGCTAATGAAGAGGATGAACTCTACTATGTGCTCAGAACAGAACTAGTCAAGGGAATGTTCGAACCTGCAGGCCTCACATATGAGGAGCCTCAGGAGGGAACTTACGAGATTAGAGCGTAGTCACCAAACAGTGATTACAGATAAAACTTAAATCATAGAGTGGTGACCGGGCAATTCGCTCGGTCACAGCTTTTTTATTATATTTTACGCTCCAACCACTACCGAAAACCGCCCCATTGTGCTATAATTTTCAATTAATATCTTTAATTACAATTTGATTTTTATATAGAAAGAGAGAGGTGCAAAATGGCAATCGTTCTAACAGAACCATCAAGAACATTTAGCGAGTACCTTCTAGTGCCTGGATATTCTAGCGCAGATGCTAGGCCTGAGAATGTGTCGCTCGCGACTCCTATTACTAAATTCAAGAAAGGCGAGGAGCCTAAGATCAAGGCGAATATTCCACTTGTTTCCGCAGTGATGCAGGCAGTTTCTGATGATGGGATGGCGGTTGCATTAGCGAAGGAGGGTGGAATTTCTTTCATCTTCGGTTCCCAGTCAATCGAAAACCAGGCAGCAATGGTCAAGAAGGTTAAGTCTTATAAAGCAGGCTTTGTACCTAGTGATACTAATGTAAAACCTGACAGTACACTTGCTGATGTCTTAGAAATTAAGAAGAACTCCGGACACTCGACAGTGGCGGTTACGGATGACGGAACAGGCCACGGCAAGCTAGTCGGCCTCGTTACAAGCAAGGACTACAGAGTGAGCAGACTCAGCACAGACACTAAGGTTTCTGAGTTTATGACACCTCTCGAGAACCTCGTGTACGGCAATGCTGGAATCACTCTATCCGAGGCAAACGACATCATCTGGGAGAACAAGGTTAACCAGCTGCCAATCGTAGACAAGGACGGATGCCTGGTAGCATTTGTATTTAGAAAGGACTATGATTCCCACAAACAGAATCCAAACGAGCTACTCGACGACAACAAGAGCTTCATCGTAGGTGCAGGAATCAACACTCGTGACTACGAGGAGAGAATCCCTGCGCTCGTAGATGCTGGCGTAGACGTGCTCACAATCGATTCATCCGAGGGATATTCAGAGTGGCAGGCAAGAACACTCAAGTGGGTTAAGGAAAAGTACGGCGACACAGTTAAAATCGGTGCCGGTAACGTCGTTGACAAGGAAGGATTTGAGTTCCTCGCAAAGAGCGGCGCAGACTTCATCAAGGTTGGAATCGGCGGCGGATCCATCTGTATCACTAGAGAGCAGAAGGGAATCGGACGCGGACAGGCATCTGCAGTGCTCGAGGTTGCAGCAGCAAGAGACGAGTGGCTCGAGAAAACAGGTGAGTATATTCCAATCTGCTCCGACGGCGGAATCGTGTATGACTACCATATGACACTAGCACTCGCTATGGGCGCGGACTTCATCATGCTGGGAAGATACTTTGCAAGATTCGACGAGTCACCATCTGCTAAGGTTATGGTAAATGGCAACTACATGAAGGAGTACTGGGGCGAAGGTTCTGCAAGAGCCCGTAACTGGCAGAGATATGACCTCGGCGGCGAAGGTAAGCTCAAGTTCGAGGAGGGTGTTGACTCCTACGTTCCATATGCAGGATCGCTACATGATAACGTAAACCTCTCTCTGGAGAAGGTTAAATCGACAATGTGTAACTGCGGAGTTCTATCGATTCCAGAGCTACAGCATAATTCCAAGCTCACACTAGTATCGGCGACAAGTATCATCGAGGGCGGAGCGCACGATGTTGTACTCAAAGACAACAGCGTAGCAACGGTAAGACGTTAGGAGCGATAATGGCTAACAAGATATTAATTATTGATTTTGGCGGACAGTACAACCAGCTCATCGCCCGCAGGGTTCGTGAGCTCGGCGTGTACTCGGAAGTTCATAATTTTGAAAATATAACAGTAGATAAGGTCAAGGAATTTGACCCATGCGGCATCATCTTTACAGGTGGACCACAGTCCGCATACGGAGAGGGTGCACCAGCAATCGATAAGGGTGTGTTCGAGCTAGATCTGCCAATCCTTGGCATCTGCTACGGCGCACAGCTGATGGCACACGTGCTGGGCGGTAAAATCGGAACAGCTCCGACGAGCGAGTACGGCCGCACCGATACGGTGGTAGACTGCAAGGAAGGCCTCTTTGCAGGACTCAGCGACGAGACCGTAACATGGATGAGCCACACCGACTATATCAGTGAGGTTCCAGAAGGCTTCAAGATTACAGCACATACAGAAAACTGCCCAGTTGCAGGCATGGAGGACAGGGCTAGGGGCTACTACGCAGTGCAGTTCCACCCAGAGGTTAACCATACGGCAGAGGGCACAGCGCTGCTCAGCAACTTCATACTAGGCGTGTGCAAGTGCGAGCAGGACTGGAAGATGGATTCCTTCGCTGAGAAGAAAATCGCAGAGGTGCGAGAGAAGGTTGGAGACGGCAAGGTGTTACTTGCACTCTCTGGCGGCGTTGATTCCAGCGTAGTGGCTGCACTTCTGGCAAAGGCAATCGGCAAGCAGCTGACCTGCGTATTCGTAGACCACGGACTACTCCGTAAAGACGAGGGCGATCAGGTTGAAGAGATATTTGGCAGCAAGGGCGAGTACGACCTCAACTTCGTGCGTGTAAATGCTCAGGAGAGATACTATTCAAAGCTTGCTGGCGTGACAGACCCAGAGATGAAGCGTAAGATCATCGGTGAGGAGTTCATCCGTGTATTTGAAGATGAAGCTAAGAAGATAGGCGCAGTTGATTTCCTAGCTCAGGGAACAATCTACGCAGACATCATCGAGAGCGGCCTCGGCAAGTCGGCAGTTATCAAGTCCCACCATAACGTGGGCGGACTACCAGACCACGTTGATTTTAAGGAGATAATCGAGCCACTCCGCATGCTATTCAAGGATGAAGTGCGCGCCCTCGGAAGAGAGCTCGGCCTCCCAGACTATCTAGTTGACCGTCAGCCATTCCCAGGTCCAGGGCTCGGCATCAGAATCATCGGCGAAGTTACAGCTGAGAAGGTTAAGATAGTACAGGAAGCGGATGCAATCTACCGCGAGGAGATAGCCAAGGCGGGCCTCGAAGGCTCAATCAGCCAGTACTTCGCAGCTCTAACTAATATGAGGTCAGTCGGTGTAATGGGAGACTTCCGTACGTATGACTATGCGGTGGCGATCCGTGCGGTCGAGACAGTCGACTTCATGACAGCAGAAGCGGTGGAAATCCCATGGGCAGTGCTGCAGAAGGTGATGAATAGAATTATCAATGAGGTGGATCACGTGAATAGAGTGTTCTACGATCTGACCTCGAAGCCACCGGGAACGGTGGAGTTCGAATGATGGACACACATCAAAAGGCCTGCCCTCATGCGAGGGCAGGCCTTTTGATGTGTGTCCTCCGCCAGGATCGCTAGCGAGGCGAGCCCAAGGGGCGATAACGAGGTGGTGCGGTCTACGGCGTGTTGGTGGTTGTGAGTGTCCTCCACCAAGACTGCCCACGAAACAAGCACAAGGTGCGAAGTTGAGTGGTTGCAGTCGATGGTGTGACAGTAGATCGATGTAGTTCCTCCGCCAGGATTTCCCAAGAGCTGAACCGAAGGTGAAGTGATTGGAAGAAATCTACGGCGTGTTGGTTGTCAGTGTGTGTCCTCCGCCAGGACTGTCCAAGAAGCGAGCGATAGCGAAGATGATTGGGAACAGTCTACGGCGTGACAGTAGAGCGATATAGTTCCTCCGTCAGGACTGTCCACGAAGCGAGCACAGGGTGTGGAGTTGAGTGGTTGCAGTCTACAGTGTGTTAGGGTGTGGATTGCAGCTCATTGGATGGTAAGAAATTAAAAATATCTTTATTGGTACGGGATTAAGTAATGTGATATTTAAAACTAAAATTTATAATTATGTATTTAATTATTGTTTAAAATTAAACAATTTCTTAAGATAATAAATGATACAAGCGTAATTGAGAATTATATTGGCATTCAATTTTAAAAATAGTACATGACATCTGTAAAAGGATTATATATAATAATATTGTAGGTGTAACAAATAATTGTGTTATATTTTATAACAAAAAGGAGAGGTAGTATGCTAGCTTATATAGATTTAAAGAATTTTAAGTCGCTTACTGATACAAGGATAGATTTTAGAGGAGAAAATCGTAAGCCTAAAAAAATTGTATTTATATATGGCGAGAATGGATCAGGTAAGACAAATATAATATCTTCAATACTATTTTTGGAAAAAACTTTATTAACATTAACAAATACTATTAAGTTGAAAGAGTTTTCCGGTGAAAAAAATTTCCATGAATCTTTGCCGGATTTTGAAAATGATGTAGAAAAAAATTATTTTATTGATTTTTTAAAAGAAAATTTATATAGCTTGGAAAATCTAATTAGAGACAATAAGACTATTGATTGTGAAGAAGACATGGAAATAAAGATTGGCTTTAATATAAATGGAATTGAGGGTTCTTATGAGTTAAAATTTGATAATAATTCAGTTATTTTTGAAGAATTAAAATATTTAGTAAATGAAAGAGTTGGTAGTATTTTTAAAATAGATAAAGGTAATATAACTATTAGTCCCTCAATGATACTATCAACATCATACAGAAAAGAATTAATAGATAATATTGAAAAATATTGGGGAAAAAACACTTTTATGAGCATTATTTTTAATGAGTTTAGAATAAAAAATGACTCTTTTACAAAAAAAACATTAAGTAGAAATTTTTTAAATGTTTTTTCCTGGCTAAGTAAAATTTCTTTACAATGTAAAAATGGAAAATCAATCATAGGAAGAATTGCCACATCTAAAGAAATATTATCAAAAATTGAAAAAGGTAATGTGGATAATGAAAGAAATAAAGAATTGCTATCGATGGAAAATTTCTTAAATGGAGTTTTTACACAATTGTATTCAGATATAAAAAGGGTTTTTTATGTCTTTAAACATATTGATAATAAATTTGAATATGAACTCTACTTTACAAAACTTATAGATGGTGAATTAAAAGATATTCCATTTACACTTGAATCCACAGGAACCCAACGCCTGATAGAGACTATTAAGTATATTTTCTTATACGTAAAAGGGAACACTGTTCTTGTAGATGAACTAGAAAACGGTATTCATGATTTGCTTATTTACGAAGTAATATCTTCTCTATTGAATTCTTTCGGTTATAGCGAAAATTCACAATTTATAGCCACAACACACAGTACATATTTGATGGAAATGCTACCACAAGAATATGTCTATATTATAGTAGGTGATGCTTTTGGTAAAA
This sequence comes from Mogibacterium neglectum, assembly GCF_030644205.1. Taxonomy (NCBI): domain Bacteria; kingdom Bacillati; phylum Bacillota; class Clostridia; order Peptostreptococcales; family Anaerovoracaceae; genus Mogibacterium; species Mogibacterium neglectum. The sequence goes on along the minus strand of NZ_CP128647.1, from coordinate 1,253,226 downwards.
AGAATATTTTGTCGATTGATAAATATGAATTTAGAACACAAAAGAATAATAATGTACGATTAAAATATCTTAGGGGTGATTATTCTGGAATACCAAATGTTGGATATCTAGACTTTAATGATCTTGTTGATCAATTTGAAGAAGATTTGAACTAGATTGTAGGTGATTAGTTATGAAAATAAGACCTGCAAAATTAAATGTTATGTCAATTGTTCACGGAAAATCTGAATTACTAATGTGTAGCTCTGTTAAATCAAATCTTAAAATTAAACATGAAATACATGCTAAAAATAAAGGGAAGTGTAGTATACAGGTAAATAGTGTTAGAAATGAACTTTGGTCTAATAAATTCAATATGGGATTAAAAAAATTTTCTGATGAATATGGAATAGAATATTGTAAAAAAAAGTTAGTTAATTTTAAGCTGTTTATTATTATGGATTTAGATGATTGTGAAGTACAAAAAGCTAAAGAATTTAAAGATAAGACTATGTTTATTGGACACCCCTTATATGATTATATTGTACCTATTTATAATGATCCTAATTTAGAGGGAACAATGGAAGATATAGGCATTAGTATAAATCCTAGAGAAAAAGTAAAAGGATACTTTAGAATTTTTCCAACTAATAAAGGTGATTTAGATATTAATATGGCAATAGAATATGCAAATAAACTTAAAGAATGCAAAAATTCTAATTTGTATTTATATTTCGAGTATTGTATTTCAATAGCACAAAAAAATAGAATTATATAATAATCACGTAAAAGTATGATAAAAATATAGATGGAAGCTAAAGAACATTATTCTTATAGTATGGATTATCAGAATTTTGGGTTGATAAAAAGTTTTTAGGGTCTTACGAAATGCAAAATGGATTGGGCAGTTTGCCCAATCCATTTTGCACGGGAAAACATTAGTGATTTGATTATTAGCCTTTGTAAATTGGATTCCTGCGAGTAGCAAAAAGGAACCGATTTCTCATGTGTTCGAAGTTTCGAAATCCTCTTCCTAGTCGCTTTAGGTCTTTTACTTTGCGATTTAAAGATTCAATTGGACCATTAGAAAGACGGCTGTTATATATGCCATCTGGTCCTAATCTATCTACCATTATGAATGAGTTAATAATGGGATTCTTGTATTTACGTAGTAAATTCCCGAATTCAACGAATATCTGATATTCACTACTGCAGTATTTGTGTATTAGGGAATCTATTTCTTCAGAAGCTTTTAAGGGATTACCAGCATTTCTAGAATTAAATCTTACGTACTCTTCTTTTAAATCTCTAAAGACCTTGATATATGGGTGAAGAGCCAGAAATTTTTCCTCGTATCCAAAAGTGTTTATGAAATATCTAAAGTGTCTGTCATATCTAGGTTCTAAGTGATATTCTAAATGCTCTTGATTCTTAAGAAGCAGCCACCGATACTTCTTAAGAAGATATACTTCATCTGAAATAGGGATTCTTTGCGGATGTCCGTATTTTGAAAAATTTGCATATCGTTTAGATTCATCTCGTGCTTTATATTCCTTTTGCAGGTTACGAAGAAACATGTCAAGAGAATGAATGAGCCATTGCATTACATGGAAAGAATCCACTACAGATACAGCATTAGGAAAGTATTTTTTTACATAACTTAAATAAGGGTTATACATATCTGAAATTAGATACTTAACATTAGCACGTTCTTTTAAGGGAATATTTGAGAAATATGGTTCAGTAACTCTATCTAATCTGCTGTGAATAATATCTATAGGATCACCAGTGTAAAAATCTTGAATAACTAGGGCGTATTTACAGTTTTTATCCATATCTAGGTATACTTCATCGACAGAAATAGCATCTGTAAGTGGAAGACGATCCAATTGTATATATCTGTCGAGAACATTAAGAACATGCATATCTGAAGTATGAAGTTGCCTAGCTATATCTACAGCTGAAAAAATAAGATTTCTAAACTGATTAAGAATTAGTAGGTCAGAAGCATTAGTATTACGCCTGTAGCGGTTAACAAGTTTGAAATGCTCATTTGATTCGTAAAGGCAATCGCAGTTTGTACATCTCCAACGTCTTTGCTGGAGCTTTATTACTAGCTTATAGCCGTCCTGAAGAACAGGGTGATTAACTGTCCTAGTTTTAATGCCTCTAGAATGCATTTAGTAAAAACACTGAGGACAAAAGTGAGGTGTAGGCATACTGCCAACAGTAACTATTTTCTTTAAGTCCTGAACTTCACAAGATAACAACTCAAGGTCATTGTCTTCAATGTCCAGTAAAGATGTGATAATATTCATATGAATTCCTTTCTCTAATGTTTTCCCAGAAGATATATTATGAAAAAGCAAAAAGCGAGGCAAGAATAATCTTTGCCTCGCTTTTCTAATACAAAATCTGACCCTAAAACCAGACCCTAAAATTTGCCCCTAAAATATCTAGACCCTAAAAAACTTTGATTACCCGAAAAATGGTGGGTTGCAGTTATGCGCCCACCATTTTTCGATGTAGTTCCTCCGCCAGGATTTCCCAGGAGCTGAACCGAAGGTGAAAGCGATTGGAAGAAATCTACGGCGTGTTGTTATTTGATGTGTGTCCTCCACCAAGACTGCCACTAAACAAACAAAGGGTGCGAAGTTGAGTGGTTGCAGTCGACGGTGTGTTGGTGGTCTATGTAGTTTCTCCGCCAGGACCTCCAGCGAGACGAGCACGTAGTACGATGACGTGGTGCTACGGTTTATGGCATGTTGGTGTTGGTATGTGCGCCCTCCGCTAGAATTTCTCAAGAACTGAAGGTGAAAGTGATTATCGTTACACATTCATTATTTTCATTTTATTTAAAATTTGATAAACTATAAATAATTATGCTAACATTTATTTATAAAAAGGTTATATATTTTATCTTAAAATAATTATTATTGATTGATGTCAGTGAATAAATTTTGAACATAGTATTATAATAAATATTGTTTGGTGATTTTGAAATTGAAGTTTTAAGAGGATGTGTCAAATGTATTACTCTCCGTTACGGTATCCTGGAGGAAAAAGAAAATTAACCCCATTTATATCAACGATGATCGAAGCTCGTGGACGTGTAGGAGGGACCTATATTGAGCCATTTGTAGGGGGGGCAGCAGTTGCACTCGAGCTGCTTGAAAAAGGTATTGTATCTGAAATTGTAATTAACGATTTAGATAAATGCATTTATTCTTTCTGGAGAGCAATTCTTACCGATACAGAACGATTTATAAGTGAGATTGAGAAAACTCAAGTTAATATGGATGAGTGGTATAAACAGAGAACGATATGTATGAATGAGAATTCTAGATACAGTTTTGAATTGGGATTTGCAACATTTTTTATGAACAGGACAAATAGATCTGGAATAATAAAAGGTGGTGTTATTGGCGGCAAAGATCAGCAAGGGCCTTGGAAATTAGATGCTAGGTTTAATAAACCTGAGTTAATTGCGAGAATTAGGAAAATTGCAGAGAAGAAACGACACATTCATTTGTACAATAAAGATATTGTGTCATTTATAAAAAATTATATCCCTAAATATGAAGATAACGCTTTTATATACTTTGATCCACCTTATTTTCGAAAAGGGCGTCAACTTTACATGAACTATTTTGATTATGAAGATCATTTAAGAATTGAAAAACTGATTTCAAGCGTGGTAAATTGTGATTGGTTGATTACATATGACAATGAGCCAGAGATTAAAAAAATCTATGAAAACAGATATATTAAAACATTCGAATTAAATTATAGTGTGGGTAATAAGAGAAAAGGTCAGGAACTCTTAATATTTAAAAATGAATCAATGCTTTCTAATGTATCGCCAATTCAGAATGGAAATATTTGCATCAATGCACAGTAGGAGAAAAAGATGAATAAGAGATTACTAGCGAGTGAACTTATATTAGAAAAATTTCGTTCTTTTAAAGATGTTAGAATTAATTTAGCAAAAAAGATTACAGTTATAAGTGGAGTGAATGGTGTGGGCAAGTCTAACATCTTGTCACTAATAGCTTCTGGTTCTGGAACGAATAGGAAATCACAGGTTGCTAGCAATTTTCAGCCAGAATTTACTGAGTTCTTTAATATTGATGTTAATGAGCCATTTAAGGAATACAAGATATTTATAAAATATATAAAAGATGATGGGAATTTTGCGATTGCGAGGAGATTGTCTTTTAATAACTATAAAGATGGTAATCGTGGCATAAGAATAATCCCACGCACCGTAAATATCCATTATGATGGAATGACTACAACAGATGTTGCTAGAGTTGAAAAGGAAAAGTATGGTGTAGGTGGGTCTGGTAGAGTTAAGATTCCTACGATTTATTCAAGCCTCTCAAGATTATATCCTTTAGGAGAGAGACGAGAATCCGTTAAAATAAGGAAAATTAGAAGAAATAATCTGTTTGTCCAAAAGAATGCAACAGACAAATATCGGGAATGGTACAACTACGTTATTCCTAATTCTATAAAGCTTGATGCAGATGCTTCACTGGTAAATAAAGAAGCATGCTCTAGGGCTTCACTACATATGGATATTAAAAATACTCCTACATTATCACAATCTATAGGTCAAGATAATGTTGGGAATATTATTAGTGCACTCACAGAATTATATATTCTATCCATGGAAGAAGATTATCAAGGTGCGCTGCTGTGCATTGATGAGATAGAAGTATCATTACATCCCGATACACAAGTTAGGATGATTAATTTATTAGACAAGCTAGCAGACGAGTTGAAAATACAAGTTGTAGTGAGTTCACATTCCTTGACGGTACTAAAGGAGTGCTTAAGGAAAGAAAAAAAAGACAAAGAGAACTATACTGTAGTGTATTTAAAGAGTCCATCCGCTCCAATGGTTACAAGAATAAAAGACTATAATATGCTTAAACAAGATATGTTCGGTAGTCTGACGTTTAAACAGCCCTATGTGAAAATGTATTTTGAAGATGATATTGGGAAAACAATTTTTGAACAATTAATGAATGCATATAAGGAGGTACTGACAAAAGTCAAAGACTGTTCATCATTAAGTGCATTAAGGAATTCTGATAATAGAGAAAAAGATAAAATAGATCACAACATCCTTTCTTTAGAGGAAGTTCTTGAAATAAAAGATAAGACAAATAAGATAGTCACGCACCTAGGATGTGAGAATTTAATAGATATTTCTGAAGCGGATGAATATTTTAAAAGAGTTATAATCATGTTAGATGGTGATGCGAGAATAAAAAATTCTACCGAAAAACCACGTGCATGTGATTATATGGACTGTTATTTTGATCCTAAAAACAGAGGAGTAAATGATAGAAAGCATAAACCAAATATCATTTTTGCACCAAACTATTTTGCACCAGAATCGTACTTATATAGGATAATAATGAAAATTTGTAATGATTCACTGGCGCACCAATCATTTTGGAGAACTCTAGATGAAAAAGAATCAACTGCATTGTTTACTGCCGATAAAGTAAAAACTCTTTTTCAGGGTATAGGAGAAAAATTTTCAAATGATGATCTTAAGGGAGTTTTTAAAGATGGTGATCTCGAAAGTGATGCCTGGAAATTTGTGCTGAAATCTGATATCCTTGAATACTTTTATTCTGATTACAATACTGTATCTGAATTGCTAAAGTTCATGTATGATCTTAAGGAAGCTTATGGGATTGCAAAGCCATTAACAATGTCAAATAGGCACGTATAATTAGCATCATGAAAAGTAGGGCATCAAAGTTTTAGGATGTATCCTATTGTATTACGAGAAGTAAAGAATTCTGGTTTAGCAGTGGATTCTCTGAGCTTTCGCTTCAAGAAAAACCTCCAATGTTATTATAATGTTGGTTCGCCAATCACATCAAATAACATTGGAGGTTGCCATTGTGGTTGACAAAATTACTCTATCACACACAAGCTGTAGAAGTAAATATCGTATAATATTTTCTCTCGAATACAGGAGCCAAGATGAAATCCTACTTTCGTACTTATAGGGAAGTACGTGTTATTAGAGAATTTTCACGTATCTTAAGATGTAACGGGTATAAGATCTTACAGGCATAATATGAATGGATTTAACAGCTGTTATACCAACTAAGTATTCTGAGCAATAGACTTTCTTTTTGTAGTAAATTATTTATAAGACTATAATTGAAATCAGATACAATATCAGCACTTCTCAGTTAAGAGAATAGTACTCACGGAGACAAGAAATGACCACCACAACTCAAGAAAAATACGAACTAACCATCACCGCCGACAACCTAATTTCAACAGATACAAGGTTTAATATAGACAACCTAAACCTAGGTGACAACTACGAACCTATAGATGCATATTATGTAACTTCTGATAATGAGTTGATCAGAAGAAAAAGAAATAAAGGGGAGCAACGTATATCTAATCAAACGCTTCCTCGTCTTGCTATGCAGATTTTCGAAAGAAAACTCATAGCATTGTCAAAGGAAGCCAAGAAGGAGTTTCCTATCTGTAAGTACAGCCCTGGGCAGGCAATTATTAGGGGTATTTTTTCAAGTGTAGAAGAATATCGTGATTACAAGAAATCAGTTGAGTATTTAATCTACAGACGAGAGGGTGGTCCACAGTTTGTAATTTATTCATGGAATATGTTTTCAACATTGAACTTTGTTCAAGAGTGTGTAAAGAGATTTGGAAAGCAAGGCGAGAAGTTTGTCCTTATATATAGGGACAAAACCGAAAAAACAAAGAAAGATGACAAAGTTGAAAAAATAATCATTGATGATACAGTAAAGACTTTGATTGAGTGTAAAATTCCATACTCAAAACTACTACTCGAATCCAAAAACCTCATCTTCAGAGGTGCACCGGGAACTGGTAAATCATATCTTGCTAAGCAGATAGCCGCAGACATAATAAGCAACGGATACACAGACAAATGGGCTGATCTAACAGAGGAACAGAGAAGACAAGTCGAGTTTGTACAGTTCCATCCAAGCTATGATTATTCAGATTTTGTTGAAGGTTTAAGACCTAAAATGAATGAAGACGGAAGCATGGGCTTTGAACTGCAAGACGGTATATTTAAAAGCTTTGTAGATAGAGCAAGACGAAACTTCGAGGATTCTCAGAAGCCTAAAGAGGTAAGGGAGAAAGAAATATCTTCTAACACCGCACTAGAGGAATTTTTTGCAGATATTGAGTTCGGAGAGGAAGAATTTAGAACTATAAAAGGCAGTAAGTTTACTATCACAAATATGGATGATAAGCATATTTACCTTGCAATACCAGGCAACGAGACAGTAAACAAACTAAGTTTAAATATCGATGAATTACGAAAGATGCTCGAGTCAGGACTCGACTTCAATAAAGTAAGTGATATCACGAAGTTCTTTGGTAAGCAGTTCGGTACCCAGAATTACTCGTATGATTTCGCTTTATTTAAAGCCATCAAAGAAGCTGGGAAGACTAACCGAAAGACAAAAGTCGAAGCAGAGCCTTTAAAGAAATTCATCTTCATCATCGATGAGATAAACCGTGGAGAGATTTCAAAAATCCTCGGTGAGCTATTCTTTGCAATTGATCCAGGATACCGTGGACAAGCTGGTGAAGTAGCAACTCAGTACTCAAATATGCACGTTAACCCAGATGAGAAGTTCTACATCCCTGAGAATGTATATATCATAGGCACGATGAACGATATCGACAGGTCCGTAGATAGCTTCGATTTTGCTATGCGCAGAAGGTTTAGGTTCGTTGAGGTGAGAGCTGAATCTACACAGGATATGCTAGATACAATAGCCGATGAAGACACTAAGAATGAGGCAATTGCAAGGATGGATAGACTGAATGCTGAGATTCTCAAAGTAGAGGGCCTAAACGAGAACTATCAGATTGGTGCTTCGTATTTCCTTAAACTAAAGTATCTGGATTTCGATGACTTTTGGACTGACTATCTTGAGCCACTACTGCAAGAATATGTGCGTGGTCTCTATGACGAAAAGGGCATCATGAAGAGGTTTGCTAGAGCGTATGGATATTCTGCGCTAGATGAAGGTGCTACAGATGAAGCAGCTCAAAATTAAGGATAATCAATACCTGCCAAAAGAGGATTTTTATCAAGTAAAATCCATAGTCTCGCACGTTTCCGACAAGACGCTTGAGCAGCTTGAACGAGAGGGTGTATTCGTATTTCCTGAGATTATCAAGGATGCGGAAGACATAACCAAGGATCAGATGATTCTACAAAGCTGTAACGATATGTATTGCTCTGGAAACGTCATGGGCTTCTTCGGATTGGACGATGAACGCCTTGTAATCGAATCTAGATTTAGCCTTGGTGATAATGACTATTTCTTCCAGTACCTATTAGAAAAGGTACTGGATTTTCCTAATTTCATAAGTCTTGATACGGATGCTAATCAGGAGGAGCGGATGTTTAATCTGCTTCTATTTCTATTCCCTCACTATCTCAAAGTCGCTGCTAGAAAAGGTGCTTTCAAGACATATATCAACAAAAAATATAACGATGGAAACGTAAGAGGAACAATAGATATTGCAAGGCATATCAAGAGGAATATTCCATTTGTAGGTGATATCGCATACAACCAGAGGGAATATTCATTTGATAATTATCTCGTGGAGCTAATAAGGCATACCATTGAGCACATCAAGAGTAAATCATTCGGCTACAATCTTCTTAACAAAGTAAAGGATGAGGTAAAGCTCGTTATAGACGCCACTCCTAAATACAGGGCGACAGATAGAAGACACGTTCTCGAAGCAAACAGGAAAAACACTATTCGTCATGCGTACTATCACGAATACAGTGACCTTCAAAGACTATGCATATTAATCCTTCAAAATCAGAAGCACAAGTTCGGTGACGGACGTCGAAAAGTTTACGGCATCCTGTTCGATGGTGCGTGGCTATGGGAGGAATACATTAATTCCCTTATCGGCGATATGTTCTATCATCCAATGAATAAGTCTGGCACTGGCGCACAGAGGCTATTTGCTGGTGGTGTTGGATTGATATATCCAGATTTCATAGGGAAGAATCCAGCTGATAGAGTCATCGCCGATGCTAAATATAAGCCAATTGATAATATCGGGAACAAAGACTATCTGCAGGTGCTCGCCTATATGTTCAGGTTCGACTCTAAACGCGGATACTATCTATATCCTGACTCAGCTGATTCAGGCAGTAAATGCCTAATGATGAATGAAGGTTCAACCTACGAAGGAAATGTGAAAGCTAGAACAGATATCTGCATAACCAAGCTGGGGCTGAGGATTCCGAGTGAGTCAAAAGATTATAAGGATTTTAAGAAACAAATTAGGATTAATGAAATAGCCTTTGTAAAATCGATTAAATAAACATTATAAATTACAATTAAAGTTATGGTTATTCCATGACTTTTTTCGTGAAATAACGGTATTTTGCACCTCAAAAATACAAATAAAATTGTTTATATTTTAATGCAAGGAGGCACAGTAGATGCTATACTTTCCTTGCGGACTAATGTTGCTATTTTAGTAAATGTAACGTCAAACGCACATATTTACTGAAATAGCGCATTATTTTTTTGAAAAAATCGCATAAAAAATAGCCGCATAAGCGACTAGTATTTACAAGAAAAATGCTCCCAATGGAGGCAATCAGATACGGATAAATCCTTATTTGAACTCACCTTGTAAATCACCTATATATTATCACAATTTCTTTTGAGGTCAAGAGCTAATATAAATTTTTCTAGAAAGGTGAAACTTATGGATAACAAAAAGGAATACTACATCGGCTTGGACATGGGAACTAACTCTGTAGGATGGGCAGTTACCGATACAGAATATAACCTTATGCGTGCAAAGGGTAAAGACATATGGGGTGTGCGACTATTTACAGAAGCTCAGCCAGCGGTGAATCGTAGAACTAAGAGAGTTCAGCGCCGTAGAATTGAAAGAGAAAAGGCTAGAAAGGCAATGTTCAAATTGTTCTTTTCAGATGCGATTGATGCTGTTGATCCAGGTTTCTTCCAGCGCCTCGACGAGAGCTTTCTGCAGTATGAAGACAGGTCAGATTCTAATAAGCAGATGAATGCTCTGTTTAATGATGGCAGCTATACAGATTTTGATTACTATAATGAATATCCAACAATTTTCCATCTTAGAAAAGCATTACTTCACGAAGACAGAGAGTTCGACGTGAGACTCGTTTACCTTGCTATTCTAAATATGTTCTCGCACAGAGGACATTTTCTCAATACCAACATGTCATCGGACGACGACAGGGATAATAATTTCGACAGTGCATGGAAAGAACTAATAGATGCATTCGAGACTTCCCAGTTAAGCAATAACAAAGAAATTAACAACATATCAGCTTTACTAGATATTTCAAAGTATCCAGAGATTAAACAGATAATAGGAGATAGAGGTAAGACAAGGTCAGCTAAATTTGATGCGCTCCGAGAACTACTTGGTGTGCCCAAGAGTGAGAAACATATTTGTGCTGTGCTTAAGTTAGTGTGCGGGCTAAAGGTTACTGTAAAAGAACTTTTATCTAATATTGAAAATCCTTCGGTCGATTCAGAATGCCTTAAAGTATCAATTAGTTTTACTGATTCGAACCTAGAAGAGAATTTAGATAAGATTCAAGAAGTTCTGGAAGATGAGTATTTTGATGTAATTTTAAAGGCTAAGAGCGTATATGAGATTTGCCTATTATCATCGATACTCGGCAATAACAAGTATCTATCATATTCTAGAGTTGAGATGTACGAACGTCACAAACAGGATTTGCAAGATTTAAAATCACTACTTGCTGAGTATGACAAGGATGCTTATGAAAAGATATTTAGGACAATGGATGTCGGCTCATATAGTGCTTACGTTGGAAGTGTGAACAGTCACGGTAACAAAATTAGAAGACTAGGGACAACTAGTGCTAATTCTGGAACAGCAAAGGAAGACCTATATAAACTTGTAAAAAAGGTACTCAACGACTCAGTGCCTGAGGATAATGTGGTAAAAGCAAGAATCTTGGATAAGATTGAGAAAGATTGCTTCCTAGAGAAACAGCTAACTAGCAATAATGGGGTAATCCCAAACCAGGTACACACAATAGAGCTTAAGCGCATACTTTCCAATGCTGAGAGGTATCTAAAGTTCCTTCAAGATATAGATGAAGATGGCTTGTCCATTAAGGATAAAATCATTCAGTTATTTGAATTCCAGATTCCATACTACGTAGGACCACTAGGTAGAGAGTTTAATGGCGTAAAAGGCTATAACAACTGGGCAGTTAGAACTGAAGAGGGACTAAAACCTGGTGTTAAAGTTATGCCTTGGAACTTTGATAAATACATAGATAGAACAGCATCCGCAGAAGAATTTATAAAGCGTATGCTTAGAAGATGCTCGTATATGTCCGATGAGTATACACTACCTAAGCATTCCTTAGCGTATGAAAAATTTATAGTTCTAAATGAAATTAACAACATTAAGATAGACAACGAAAGAATCAGTGTTAAAGCTAAGCAAGGCATTTATAATGATTTGTTCACATTAGGGAATAAAGTGTCAAAGAAGAAAATAAAAGAATATTTAGTTAAACACAATTATGCTCGCGATGATGTTGAAATTACAGGATTATCTGATGAAACATGCACAACAAAACTTGCATCGCTTGGTAAGTTTAGGGCTGTATTTGGCGATGCTGTGTTTAAGCAATCCAATAAGGACATCATAGAGGACATCATCTACTGGAGCACTATATACAGCGGTGATAGAAAAATCATCCGAGAAAAAATCGAAGATAGATACCCAAATACATTTGACAAGAAACAGCTTAATAAGATATTAGGATTCAAATTCGAAGGATGGGGGAATCTATCTAAGAAATTTCTTGAGATGCAAGGAACATCCAAAGTAACTGGTGAGATAGATAGTATCATCGGCTTTATGTGGAATGGACAAGAAAATCTAATGGAGCTTCTCAGTGACAACTATACATTTACTAGCCAGCTGAATGGAATGATGGATGATACAATCAAACCTCTTTCTAGCTGGAAAATAGAAGACCTTGAGGATATGTATCTGTCGCCATCTGTAAAAAGAATGGTATGGCAGACTATGAAGATTGTAGATGAATTACAATCTGTAATTGGTTATGCTCCAAAACGAGTATCTGTCGAAGTTACACGAGGAGATGGGCAGAAAGAAAGAACTACATCTAGAAAGCAGAAGCTCATAGATTTATATAAGAACATAAAAGGTGAGACTAAAGACTGGATTAAAGAGATCGAGAACCGAGATGAATCCGCATTCAAGAGCAGAAAACTTTTCCTCTATTATATGCAGCAAGGAATGTGTATGTACTCTGGAGAGAAGATTGATTTAGATAACTTGATGAACGATAACCTATATGACTTGGATCACATTTATCCTCAGCACTTTACAAAGGACGATAGTATTCATAATAATTTAGTCCTTGTAAAGAAAGAGTTCAATGCTCGTAAGAGTGACATGCCAATCACTAAAGCAATCAAGCAAAAATGCATGGTAAATGGAAAGCCTTACTGGATGGTAAGTTCATCACTAGCGAGAAATATGCAAGACTTACTAGACATAGTTATGCATTCTCAGATGATGAAAAAGCTGGATTTATAAGTAGGCAGTTGGTCGAGACAAGTCAAGCAACTAAAGCTATAACAAGAATCTTCTCACAAGCATTTGATAACAATACAAAGATAGTATTCTCTAAAGCAAGACTAGTTTCTGACTTTAGGCAGAAGTTTAAATTGCCAAAATCCAGAGTCTTAAACTGCTATCACCATGCTAACGACGCATATCTAAATATCGTCGTTGGAAATTCGTATTATGTGAAGTTTGAGGGCAATCCTGCAAGATTTATAAAAGAATCCAAGGGAAAAGAAAATGACAAGAAATATAAGTATCACTTAAGTAAGTTCTTTGAGAACACAGTGCAGAATAAGAATGAGATTGCATGGAGTGTGGAAGAAGGTAACAACACTATTACTACCGTCAAGCGAATAATGGCAAAATATTCTCCTCTAGTAACATATAAGACTGAAGAGGGCAAAGGGGAATATTTTAAGGAAACTATTTATCCTAAGTCAAAGGCAAAGCCACTTGTATATACAGGGCTTAAAACTAAGAATACTCCGCTTAACGATGTTACGAAATATGGCGGAAAAACTGCTATTGGAACATCGGGGTACTGCTTCGTAAAATACACTGAAAAGAACAAAGAAGTTAGGAAATTCGAGACACTGCCGATATATCTAGGAAGTAGCAGAACGCTTACTGTTGAGAGAATTCAGGAATATCTAAAAGAATCGTACTTGGAAAAAGGTATGAATCAGGCGGCTGAAACTGTTGAAGTTGTAATAAGATTTGTGCCTAGAAAAACAGAACTAATGTTAGATGGGTATAAATATACTATTGGCGGAAGTACTGGTGATACCATGTATATAAACGGAATTAAACAAATAAATATGCCGTATGAAGTTACTGAATATATGCATAAAATCGAAAAGGCTAAAGAGAATAATGATTATACTGAAATAGATAAATATGGAAATAGGATAATCACTAAACAGAAAAATATTTTCATGATTAATGTAATAATTGAAAAGATGGAGAGTAATGCACTTAATACGAAAAAAAATATTACTACTGACACTATAAAAAATGGAATATTGAGGTTTGAAACACTTGAGTTATCAAAACAAGCATCGATGATATTAGATATCATTAATAATATCTATGGGGCTAAACAAACTGTCGATTTAAGTTCGATTGGAGGAAGTGCAGAAAGTGGCAAGTGTAAAGTGTCTAGGAAACTAGACAAGTTTAAAGAAGCCAAAATAATTACAAAATCATATACCGGATTATTCGAAAGACAAATTGATTTACTAAAGATATGAGCTGGCGTACAGTAGTAATATCACAAAGCTCTAAGCTTGATTATCAGCTTGGTTATATGGTTGTGAGACAGGAGAAGATTCACAAGATTTATATAAGTGAAATTCACACATTGGTTATAGAAACAACTGCTGTTTCTATAACCGCCTCGCTTCTTGCGGAATTAGTTAAGCAAAAGGTTAAGGTAATATTTTGTGATGAGAAAAGAAATCCTTCATCTGAACTAGTACCTTACTATGGTTCACATGATTCAAGTGCTAAGATTAGAAGTCAAGTGAAATGGGATGATAGTATCAAAGGTGAGATTTGGACTGAAATTATTAAAGAGAAAATAAGTCAGCAGAAATTTCACCTACAAGATTTGAGACTTCCAGAGGCTGGTCTATTAGAATCATACATTGGTCAAGTAGAATTTGCAGATAAGACAAATAGAGAAGGGCATGCGGCCAAAGTTTATTTTAATGCTTTATTTGGACTCGATTTTACTCGTGGCTCTGATATTCCGATAAATGCTGCATTAAACTATGGTTATGCCCTGATACTCTCTTCATTTACGAGGCATATTGCAGCAAATGGATATCTAACTCAGCTTGGCTTGTTCCATGACAACATGTTTAACCCTTTTAATCTAGCATCAGACTTAATGGAACCTTTTAGAGTTATCGTAGATAGGAAAGTTAAAAGTCTTAAGCTTGAAGTGTTTGACAAAGAAGAAAAAAGAATTATGATAGATATTCTTAATGAAGTTGTAAGTATTAATTACAGGCAAGAGACAGTAACTAATGCTATAAAAATCTATTGCAAGAGCGTATTTGACGCCATTGAGAACAGGGATATATCAGATTTGAGATTTTACCAATATGGGATATAGATATATGCGGATTATTGTGCTATTTGATTTGCCTGTAGAAACTGCAGAAGATAGGTCTGAGTATGGCAAATTTCGAAGGAGTCTTATAAAAGCAGGATTCTTAATGATGCAAGAATCCATATATTGTAAGCTAGCAGTTAATTCGACAATGGCTGAAAGCATCGTGGCAAATGTTAAGAAATTCAAACCTCCTAGAGGATTGGTTCAGATACTAAAAATAACAGAGAAGCAATATTCTAAGATAGAGTTTGTAGTGGGGGAAAGTGAGTCTGAAACTATCGACTCAGATGAAACATTGGTGATACTTTGAAACTTGTAATCAAATCATGTAATCTGATAGTGGATCTTGAAGAAAATATCATAGATATATTCGTTATAGAGAATCCACGAGTAATGACTAGTGTTATATTAGATACCATTAATAATTCAAAATTAGATAGTAAAATAATATTAATAGAAAATGATGGTGAAGATATTCCAAGCTCTAAGTATGAATTTATAACTTCTCCATTTACAATTAGTTTAAATAGCAAGAAATTATTGGGAAGTGCTTTAAAAGATATAGAAGCAAGCATCTGTGAAAATTACTATGATAAATTTCAGGAGATAAACACGGATATTTTAAACCTCCTCGATCAAGCTATTCTGGATTTGCCATATGATGTATCTTTCGATTGTATTAAGGAGATAAAAGATATAATTAAGGCATGTGATATCTCTTTTGAAGAAAAGCAGCTAAGCTTACTTGAAAAGATAACAGATTATATAAAATTAGAATCTAAAATCCTTAAGCTAAAGTGCATCATCTTTGTAAACATACATGACTTTCTCGATGATGATGAAATTCAGTTATTATATAAAGAAGCCTTTTACCAAAAGGTGCAAATAATAATGATCGAGTCACATGAGATAAATAAAAAAACATGTGAGAGAGTGCATGTAATTGACCAATCACAATGTATAATAGAATACTGATTTACACATATGCCAGTATGCTGGGTTCTGTGATAACCAAAATTTGAGGTTTGAGAACCTTGTAAATTAGTAAAGTAACTAAGCAAATATCTTTGTCAATTAATCCAGGGATGTGTTTGAGAACCTTGTAAATTAGTAAAGTAACTAAGCTATTATGGTAGGGGTCAGGTTATATCACAGGTTTGAGAACCTTGTAAATTAGTAAAGTAACTAAGCAAAGAGACACAACAAACATTTAGAGAGCCGGTTTGAGAACCTTGTAAATTAGTAAGGTAACTAAGCTTTGTACCACCGCCGCCGATTGATGGTGCAGTTTGAGAACCTTGTAAATTAGTAAGGTAACTAAGCCAATGTTGAGTTCCTGGGCAGTAGCCAGCAGTTTGAGAACCTTGTAAATCAGTAAAGTAACTACAATGTTATATCATCATCACTATTTGCATTTTTATAAACATTATATTTAAATAAACAATTAGAAAAGGAATTGTTACAATGCCAAAAGGAACCCCTAATGCTCAGACAAAAGCAACAGAAAAATATCAAAAGAAAGCAGGACTAATAAATAAGTCATACAAGTTAAAAAAGGAAGTAGTAGAAGAATTTAAAGAAACGTGTGATGCGCTAGGAGTAAGCCAAGCGTCAGCGCTTACTGGTTTAATGAAACAGTTTATTTCAGAAAACAGGTCATTTTTGAAATAAGGCACACATATTATTAGAACCATCACGATTCATCAAAGCCACAAAAAATCAGGCTCACGCCTGATTTTTTCCATTCCTTCATCTAATCTCGTACTTATCCAGCCCTACTCAAACATCGCCATCTCAACACTATCGAGATACTGACAGAGCGACTTATTAAACTTCTCATAATCAGCATATGCAAATTCCTCAGTAGCCTGCGCGATATTGACATACACAGTCTTAGACTGATTATAAAAAGTAATCATCAGCGGCAGCTTGAACACCGTCGAAAATCCCCTAACAGTGAGATTGCCAGCTTCCTCTATATTCATGATATCATCCTTCGAATGAGCACCTGTTAGATGATTATCCGTTAATATCTCAACTGGCATCTCCTTGCTATCGTAGTAATCGTACATCTTTGCAGCAGCTTTGCATAGTCCCTCCCAACCGGTAGCATACGTAAGATCCCACTGCGACAATAGCCAATTCCCATCTGCTCTTACTCCGATTAATAGCATCTTAACCTCCTGACCTATACCACTAGGCATGTATCCAATATTTGCTGATTATAGAGTAAACTCATTAACATTCATTTTCAACCATCTAGTGTAAATAACTCCTCGCATGCATATACCGTCAATCAGCCAAGTTCCCTTTACTCCGTAATTCTAGTATAATACTCTATAACAGATAGAGATATTAAAATAGGGAGTGGACAATAACGTGAAGATGCCAACGATATTCGTCGGACATGGAAGCCCAATGATTGCGCTCGAAGATAACAACATAACAAAACAATTCGGAAGCATCGGCCGCAATATAATAGAACGATACGGTAGACCAAAAGGAATCCTTATGATTTCCGCGCACTGGTACACAAGCGGTACATTAATAGAAAGCGCAGAAGAGCCTCAGCAAATCTACGATATGTACGGATTTCCTCATGACCTATATAAAGTGAGATACCGAGTACAAGGTAGTTCAGAACTAACGAATAGGGTGAAAGAGCTGCTAAGCGATGAAGTATCAACAAATGACGAATGGGGAATCGACCACGGCGCTTGGACTATACTAGTCCATATGTTCCCAGCTGCGGACATCCCAGTGGTTCAGCTGAGTGTTGATAGGAATCTAACAGAAGCAGAAGCATTTGAGATGGGACGCAAACTTTCTGTGCTAAGAGAAGAAGGCTACCTGATTGTGTGTAGCGGTAACATCGTACATAATCTCACACTGGTTGACTGGAGCAACGCTGGCGGCAGTCAGCTTGCCGACGACTTCGATGATGTTGTAAAAAGCATCGTGTTAAGCGGTGATTACAGCACTCTTATAAATGGCATAGAGCGTCGTAGCGATTACAATTACGCCGTTCCGACAAAGGATCACTTTTACCCGCTACTCTACATACTCGGAGCAAGCGAGGGAAGCACAGCTCAGGTCTTTAACAACGTAAGGAACATCGGATCAATCTCAATGACATCTTATTTATTTGAATAAGAATGCAGAACTATAGCACAAGCATTCCGTAATTAGGATGTGTAATGTAGACATAATACGATTAAATATACAGAGCGATTATCAAAAGGGAGGAATACCATGAATACCAAGACGAGGCTAAAATCAGCGATTGCGATTGTAATATCTGCATTGCTCATTCTATCTATTGTAGGCTGCAGCAAGAAAGAGCCTAAGAAAGAGGAGAAGAAGCCATCAAAACCAAAAGTCACTGAGAAGCACGAGCAGAACAGAAAAGCAGCATATAGTGCATATAAGACCGTCATCGAGCAGAATAGTACGACGATAAAAGCCTACTCATGGCAGACCGTCCCAGGCAAGAATACATATAATGCTAGAGGTATAGATAGACCTATAGCACTGTGCGACGTGGATGGTGACAAGATTCCAGAGCTGTTCTTCTTCACCTCGCAGAATCAAGGCATAGCAAGACTGCATATATATACGTTCAATGGTAAGGAGGCCGTAGAGCGCAGCTATGCTGGCTTTAATGATGATGTTAATGGAGGCAGATTGTCTGACGTGATGGCAGCGGCTGGCACTTCGTATGTCGTGTATAAGGGTAAGGAAGCAAATACTCTATACATGTATGATTCGAGCGGCGATGATTACATGCAGTACAATATCCACAAGTACACAATGAAGAATTCGAAGCTTGAGCTGGTTGAAACCCTATCTAACCGTGTTAGCCAAGATGATTCGGGAAATACTTCGGATGTATATAAAAGGAACGGTAAAACCGTGCCAAATGCACAGGGCGGTAAGTCGTTTACAAGTTCATTCGCACAACTTGACAAAGCCATTATCTTCAGCACCTATAGGGACGAGAATAACGTGTCGCTATGGAAGAAGTTCAGCTTTGATGGGGCACTCTGCATCTCGTATGATCAGGCGATAACTAAACTGAGCGAGTAATTGCGATTGCTTCACTACACGGTCTAATAATAAAATGATTGGGTGCATATTCGCACCCAATTTTTTTTACAAATGTACAAAGTGATATTACTATTAAGAATTAGATAATATGAAACCGACGCTTAACAATGTCTAGTCACATGATGAAGAATATATAGTAAAATATATAGTCTATAGTTCCCTGGAAATTTCATGATAATATATCAGATATAGATTAAATTTATATAGGACGGAGTATAGGGTATTGAAAAAACAAATGAAACAAAAATTGTTTAATCTCGCTGCAGGGGAGTTAGTTTCAGTAATAGTATTTTGGATTAATTATTTCATATTCAAAAAAATGATTATTGTCACAAATTCATTAGGTCCTATTTCTTTTTCTTTATTTGTTCTTAGTTTTATACTTGTACAAGGAGCGGCATTCTGGTGTATTTTAATAAAAAGAATGTCTAAACCGAGGTTTGCCGTAAAATATACAGGCAAGATTTATAATGTTTTCAAAGCAATAGATCAAATTTTGCTGTGTATAGGATTAGCTATGATAATATTTAATGACAGCAAATCTTTTTCAAATCTTATTTCTTTCGCTATTTGGGGATTTGCTGTGATTGAATGGATAAATTATTATAAGATCCAATTATCATACAGTTTTAACCCCCTAGTTTTATTTAAATTCATGTTACAGGGAAAATTGCGAAAGAGTAGAATCTCAAAGGAAATAGACAAATCATTGAATAGTATAAAATATCACGATTAATCGCATTCTTGATAATTTAAAATGATTTTTTTACACCTAAACATGAATATTGTTCATGTTTATTAGACTGGTACTGCCCGCGTGAGCAGTGGTGATTTTGTAGTGGATTGTCTCATTCTAGGAGTACATAATAACTATAATTTGTTCACATTTTACTTATGTGCAATCATATTATAATACCTATTAATCATGAAAAAATACTATGCAATATTCCGTTGAAATCACCACAAAAAGCTCAAAAACACTCTAAAATCAGCGGAGTGTGAATAGTGCAAGGCAAAAAAGTGCCAAAAGCGGAAAACTTTGCACAATTTTTGATTTATTATTCACTATTCCCGAAAACATGCAGACAAAGTATAAAAATAAGGTTATACTACCTACATGAGAACTATAAAACTTATTACGCAGTAAACTTCTCGCACCTGCAAGCATGGTAGTGAGATGAGAATAAGTGAGGAGACCCTTATGATTAGCATCTTTGATACCGATATTGTGACTTTCGAAAAGCCTAAGTACACATTAGAGATTCGTAGTGACGGCTTCACCTATACGCACAAGAAGAAAGGTGTACTAAACGTTAGTTTCGACGATATACTAACGATTATCATGACGAACTACTTCAGCTCCAATGGTAGCTACAGTATTAACCTGGTTAGCGTAGATCCTAAACAGAAGATGATAGATATAACTTTGGATGAGGATTATGGCTATGAGAATCATAATATCAAGGAGACTAAGACATTGCTAACAGCATTTGCTGCTCACAAACTCACTAAGGACTTTCCAAACAATATCGGTGAGCTAGATCTCACACTTGGCACGACTCTCAAGGAGAAACAGATAAAGCTCCGCGGTAACAAGATTATCGGTGCTAAGCATGAGGTTGATATTAATGATATTAAACGAGTAGTATGCGCAGTCAGCGCTATAGGAACCTTTGGCATATATACTAGCGAGACCAAGAAGGGATTGTTCGATAAGGCGGATATGGTTGTTCCAATTAATTCCGTCACAGCTCCACTCCTCGAGGCGATAGTCACTAAGAATACAGGCAAAGGAATAGATTTCAGCAGAGGTAACAATTGGGATCAAAAGAACTCTGAATTTATAATTATCCGCTTTATGGAGCCAGGCTTCTTCCTTACAGACAGAGATTCTATCAAGGAAGAATGGCAGAAGATTGCCTTTGATAGAGTAGTTCAGTACGGATATTTTATCAACAAAGATATGTAATTTAATTAGCTACAATCAAGATATATTCCTATCTTTTTTATACGCACACTTTTAAAAGAGTGAGCCATGGCTCACTCTTTTAAATTGTGCTATCCATCTAAAAAAATAATCGAAACAAGTAAAATTATTGGTTAAAAATATATTGCGCATTTATGTTATTTGAATTAAAATACAATATATGTTAGTTCAACATAACTAACTTTTGTAAAATATATCTAACTTATTCAAAATTTTCACACTCATTTATAGGAGGAAAGATGAAGACAACTGGTTTCAAGGGAGTGCTGTCCTTTGTCGTAGCCGTGGCTGTTACCGCCGCTATGGCTTATTCGGCTGTTACGGTCGTCGAGAAGAACAACGCTGCTAAAGAAAAGGCTGCCAAGGAAGCTCAGGCAATTGGTTCAGAGGTTTCCACAGAAGGTCTTAAGGATGGAGAATACGAAGGTACTGCAACCGGTTACGGTGGTCCCCTTACTGTTCGCATCACTGTCAAGGGTGGAAAGCTGACAGATATCAAGGTTATATCTCAGACAGAAACACCAGAGTATTTTAATAGGGCGAAAGCTGTAATAGGCAAGATTCTGAGCAGTGGTAATGTGAACGTTGACTCTGTTTCAGGAGCGACTATTTCTTCAAATGCAATCAAGAAGGCGGTTGCTGATGCTCTGCGCAAGGCTGGATCGAAGCAGCAGGCTAAGGTAACGCCAGTCAAGAAAGACGCTAGATCTGCTAAGGGAAGAAAAGGTAATGTAGCAGGATCTTTTTCAATCGGAAGTGCTAACCTAAAAGATGGTGTATATATTGGAACAGGTCAGGGCTTCAATGGACCAATTAGAGTCCGTGTAACTGTTTCTGGTGGTAATATTACCAATGTCGAGATAATTTCACACAGTGACGATGCACCATTCTTTAATCGTGCAAAGGCTGTTATCGGTAGACTGCTAGGACGTCCAGGCAAGAGTGTAGACACAGTCTCTGGAGCTACATATTCCAGCCGTGGAATCATCGATGCGGTGAGAAATGCACTTGCAGGTGCTGGCAAGACTAACATCACCAATACTAGCAAGCCTAGCACAGGTGACAAAAAGCCAAGCACAGATGATACAAATCCATCGGTTAACCCTGAGACAGGGGAGCCATCATATGTAGATGCAGCTCTTCGTAAACATTACCCGGGAGATAAACTCAAGGATGGCGAATACACTGGAATTGGTATCGGATACCTTAATCCAGGTGGAATTAAGACTTATATTACGGTAAAGGATGGCGAGATATCGAATCTAAGGGTCGGCGTAGGTGACGATTATCGCGATGACATGGGACCATTTAGAAGCCAGGCAGAGAACGTGATACCGTTCCTGCAGGGCAAGGAAGGTCGCTGGAACATCGCTAAGATGGGATTATATCGTGAGTATTTCGAAGCGATAAGGAAAAGCAGTAATCCTAAGGCTAAGGTCAAGGAGCTCCTTGGCGATAAGTATGTCGATATGCTGAGCGGTCTATCAGGAAATAACACTGTATCTGATATAGCTCTCATGTCACGTACTGTAAAGGCGTATATGAACGACCGCTATGAGGGCAAGAAGATGTTCGATAGCGTGAGCGGAGCTACGATAAGTGCAAGTGGAATTTCGGCTGCGACAAAGGAAGCTACGCATAAGTCGGCTAGCGATTATAAAACTAACTCTGATGTAAAGGATATTTCAATTATTGAGCCAAAGACTAAGACAGTAGAAGTTAATAAGGGTGATTCCGTTGACTTCTCAGAACTTAAGGTTAAGATTGTTAAGAAAGATGGCTCTGTTAGGGAAGCAGAGTGGAAAGATTTTGCAGCCAATGGACTCAGCATCACAGATGAGGATGGCAAAGCTATTGAAAATGGAAGCGATCTAAAATCATATGGTGATAAGAAAATAATAAAGGCAAAGGTTATTCACAAGCAGTCGCTCTCGTACGACAAATTTAGAATCCTCGTTGGACGTTACAGCAAGGATTACATCGTTGGACTTGAATACAGCAAGGATGGTTCGAAGTGGTACAAGGTGAAGAATATTAAAAAGGATCCTACTGATGACCGTAAAATCGACAATCAACAGGTTGTTGATGCGCCTTTATCGTTCGAGTTCGAAACAGTTAAGGTTCGCCTTGTTTCAAAGAGCGGAAATCGCTATGAGTATACACCTGATAAAAAACCTGTAAATAAAAAGGTAAAATATACCCTTAATAAAGATGAGAACCCTAATACACCTAAGATAATCCATGTAGAATTTCAGTTGTCAGGTACAGAAGCGGATAAAGAGATTGTTGATGATAATGGTAGTGGCGGAGGTGGCGGTGAAGAACCAGCACTTCCAGAGGTAGAGGTTGACAGCAAGGTAATCGAGACATCACTTGATGAGCCAGGTAGACCAAAGTGGACTGAGCGTATGCCTATTAAGCCTGCGACGGTTAAGAGTTTAGACAAGGACGCAGAGATGCAGACAACCATCGAGGGACTGCCTAAGGGACTAAGCTTTGATGGCACAAATATCACAGGAACACCGGTCGTTGATGACGACAAGTGGGATGGTGACGGTGGAATGTTCAAGACAGTAACTTTGAAGTTCAAGGCCAAGAAGAATGGTAAGCTACTAGTTAGAAAGTACAAATACTGGGTTTATAGAGACAAAGACCACGATGGAATAGCAGATGACGATGAAGACGGCGGAGTAGCATTTACACCACAGAGAGTTAACACAAAGCCAATTGAAGTAGATGGCAAAGCACCAACTCTAGAGGACTACAAGGCTAAGTTCAGCAACATCCCTACAGATGGTTCTGTAAAGGTTAAGCTAGTGCAGAAGCCTGACCTCTCAAAGAAGGGAATGACCAAAGCAGTGCTCGAGTTCTCAGTCGACGGAATCGACAAGAAGAGCAAGGCAATCGTGATGGTCAATGTGAAGACTCCAGCAGCAGATGCAGAGGAGGCGCTTCCAGAGGTTAAAGTGGATAGCAAGGTAATCGAGACTGCACTCGATGAGCCAGGTAGACCAAAGTGGACACAGGGTGTTCCTATTAAGCCAGCTACAGTTAAAAGCCTCGATAAGGATGCAGAGATGGCCACTTCAATCGAAGGACTACCTAAAGGCTTGTCATTTGACGGAACGACAATCACCGGCACACCAGTGGTAGATGATGATAAATGGGACGGTGACGATGGGATGTTTAGGACAGTAACCATGAAGTTCAAGGCTAAGAAGAACGGCAAGCTTCTGGTTAGAGAATATAAGTACTGGATTTACAGAGACAAAGACCACGATGGAATCGCGGATGATGACGAGGACGGTGGAACAGCATTTACACCACAGAGGGTAAACTCTCAGCCAATCGAGGTAAACGGAACTGAACCGACGCTTGAAGACTATAAGGCTAAGTTCAGCAACATCCCTATGGATGGTTCTGTAAAGGTTAAGCTAGTGCAGAAGCCTGACCTCTCAAAGAAGGGGATGACCAAGGCAGTGCTCGAGTTCTCAGTCGACGGAATCGATAAAAAGACTAAGACTCTAGTTATGGTGAATGTCAAAACTCCAGTTGCTAGTGCGACAACATCCGCCGTTACAAGCGGAACAGTAAGCACAAGAAGTGCAGTAACCGCCGAAATCTCAGGAAATTCAAGTGTCGAGAGCAGAGATAGCGGAAAAGCTAACAAGAGAGAAGATTTACAGAAGCCAGCAGAGAGCAGGAAAACTGCAGAAAATTCTGCTGTAGCTGAGACGGAAAGGACGGTATCGTGAACACAATATTTGGAATCGCAGTGACTGTCATATTCTATATTCTGACAGCAGATGCAATTAAGAAGCACCCAGGGGCTTTTTATCTGGGTATATACGTATGGTGTGGAGCAGTTGTTATGTACTTCAACCTCGGATATGACCAGAAATTCCCAGAATGGTTCAACATATACTTTATGAACATGTTCAGTAGAGGCATCTTTACAACAGCTACCTTTATGGTGGTAATGTATCTTGGTGTCATCACTAAGCACAACAAACTGTCTCGTAAGCTGATGAGCGTGCGCGGAGAGATATCTATCATAGGAAGCTTGCTGACTCTCAGCCACAACGTGGTGTTCGGAGTTAAGTACTTCCCGATGTTATTTACAAATCCAAAGGCTATGCCTACGAGAGAGCTAATCGCATCGACAATCACTCTGTGCCTACTAGCTATGCTTATTCCTCTCTTTATCACCTCGTTTAAGTTGGTTCGCCGCAAGATGAGTGGTAAGACTTGGAAAAAGATTCAACGCATGGCTTATCCGTTCTTTATCGGAATCTATGTGCATATAATGGTGCTGTATTCGGCAGATGTAAAGTCTCACATAACAGGTATAATCGTATACTCCGTTGTATACATAAGCTATGTCGTTTTGAGACTTAGAAAGGCAGTTCTAAAGAGCAGAAAGCTCAAGGTTGCTACTGCTTAAATATCGCAGTTTTCATAGTATATACATAAAATATGGTAGTAAGCAGGGGCTGGTCTCAGATGAGACCAGCCCCTGTGATGTTTTGTATTCTTAATGAATTATTGTATATGAGTTACATATAT
This sequence comes from Mogibacterium neglectum, assembly GCF_030644205.1. Classification (NCBI taxonomy): domain Bacteria; kingdom Bacillati; phylum Bacillota; class Clostridia; order Peptostreptococcales; family Anaerovoracaceae; genus Mogibacterium; species Mogibacterium neglectum. The sequence continues at coordinate 1,227,748 of NZ_CP128647.1, read as the reverse complement.
CCGAAAATAATCAATCTAATTTCTATAACTATTAATACTTGTAGCTTGGAACTAGCTCTTTCAGCGTAGGCATGATTCCAATGTTGTTAGGAGTCTGTCCTGGTAGCTGCCAGAAATCGTGAGCGCAGTATACATTACCCTCGATGATAGCAGGTCCAGTCGGAGTTACTGCAACATCCCAACCTACATATCTAATCTGTGGCACTTCCATAGCCGCCTTTAGAATCATCTCCTTAGCTTCCTTGAACAACGGAGTCTTGAATCCTACAAGCTTCTCGTGTGAATTAGGATGTTCAGTGTAAAGTCCTTCCGCCTTTGTATCTCCAGAGTGAGCAGGGAATAGGAACTCGCCAGTCTCTAGGTCAACTGGTCCGTGAACTCCGTAGTTGTCGACAACTCTGCCGTTGATACCGAACTTCTGTACTGCGTATATCAGATGTGGCTTGCCGTCATCACCGATGATCGTGATCATACGCATCGTGTTGGCACTACCGGAGTATACCTTGTTGAGATCAGGATGGTTCTCGATTACGCCCTCGAGAGTGCCAAAGTCTTTTTCCTTGATGTATGAATAGAAGGCATCGAAATTCTCAAAGTCAGATGTCACAAGTCTCTCACAACCTATGCCGCACTCGAGGTCCTTCATCTTGCAGAACACCTTGTCTTTTCTGTTGAAATACGCCTCAACCTCGTCTTTAGTAGCAGTCTCGAGTTCGATGAAATCACGACCGATATAATCCTTGAATTTCTCATTGAATTCATCCTTGTTATCAAAGAAATGCGCGTAAGCAGGGTCATTCATCTGAGATACAAGCTTCTTACTTCTGAATCTAGTCAGGTAAGTGTCTTTCTCTGCGTCGGTCTTGTCCCAGAACTGGAAGATTACATAATCATAGTAACCAGCATCGAATTTTCTCATGCAGTGTACAATGTCAATTGCACACGCAAGCTTGCTCTTGCCGGAAATTCTGTGTGCTTCATTGACACAGTCCGTGAACTTCTTAAAGCTTGCGTTCTTTAGCACTCTTAGTCCGTATTTTAGTTTGCTTTCGCCCATATAAATTCCTCGTTTCATAAATCGTAAATTTTCAACTTATCTTTAACATTCTATATCAGATAATAGTTATAAATCAAATATTTATTGGTCAAATTTATGAATCATGGATTGTTCAAATCCTCATTGTCTATGGTATCATAAGCATATTGAATTGAAAAACAAGATGTTAATATAATGAAATGATTCATTTGAAAAAGTATCGATATAGCAATGCGTGATAATAGTAAGGTATCACGGCTTTACAGCAAAATAGATTCATAAAAAGGGCTTAGTAAACATGGCGAGACAGAGGTATTCGGGCAAAGGATATAGATGGTACAGTATGAGAAATAAGAAGATGGAGAAAATGCTTGCGACATTGATAATTGCCGCAGCTGTTTTCGTATTTAACCAGATGGGAATAGATATAGGTGACTTGGGGAGCTCAGGCAGTAAGGTAAAGCCGCTAAAGGAAAAGAGTGTAGAGCAGCTACTAGATGAAGTAAAGGTGTCATCGCCCGATGAGTACGCTGATTATGACCGTGACTCCTATACAGAGCCATACAGACGAATCGAGTATAAAGGCAGAAAGTATTCGCTGAGAAAATTTGCATTTGTGACAAGTAAGCACTATAAGGATGGCGATTACATAGATCCATATACAGGCGATGACCTCTCACTTAATGACAGTAACTTTGACCATATCATCCCACTTAATTATGTAAATAAGCACGGTGGTGCCAAATGGAGCCATTCTAAGAAGCATCAATACGCGACAGACGTCCGTGTTGGAGTAGATGTGGATGGGGCAGTAAATCGTGACAAGTCAGACAAGGGACCAAGCGAGTGGCTACCGGAAACGAACGTTGATGACTATTGTTATACATGGCTAGTCATCGCTGTGAGCTACGATATTCCGCTCTCGCCAGAGGATATAAAGGTTATAAAGGATAATATCGGAAGTAGCCCAAAGCTGATAAATCCATATAATTAAGGAGGGTTTCTATGTACATGTATTATTACGACTCACCTATGGGTGTGATGAAGCTTTGTGCCAATCAAGAGAGCCTTCTCGGTGTCTGGTTTGATGAAGAGTTGATAGCAGAGGCATCTGAAGGCATCGAAACAATCGAGAATCCCCATGCTAATAAACATATAAACGATGCAGTGCGCTGGCTTGACGAATACTTCGCAGGAACTGTTCCATGCTTTACGCCTAAGCTTAAGCTGCAGGGGTCAGAATTTAGAAAGACCGTCTCAGAGATAATGCTGAAGATTCCTTATGGCGAGCTTAGCACTTATGGCGAAATTGCGAATGAAGTCGCTATAAGAATCGGTAAAGACCACATGTCAGCCCAGGCTGTGGGTGGAGCGGTTGGCAGCAATGAGTTCTCAATCATAGTGCCTTGTCACCGCGTGGTGGGGAAAGACGGAAAACTCACGGGCTATGCAGGAGGCATGGATAAGAAAATTTATCTGCTTCACCAGGAGGGGGTTGATTTTGAGAAATACAATCTTAGGTGAGGATACTAGAAAATATCACCAATAAAATAGTAGGCGTAGCTACGCTCTTTGCTTGCTGTTTTCGTTTGATTTTAGAATTACTTTTCCGCCAATTGTCCAGTTGATGGCGCTAGTCGGACATATGCTCCTGCACTTACCACAGCGAATGCATTCGGCGCTGTTGATGTTGTCTAGAACCCTGACCTGCATATCGCAGTTGATTTCACATTTCATGCAGTTTATACAATTATTACTATCCACTTCCATCTGTAGCACGCTAAAGCGGTTAAAAAGCGAATATATCGCACCTAGAGGGCATATGTATTTACAGAAAGGTCTGTAGATCATCGTCGAAAGTATGACCGTGATAACTAGAAGAATCATCTTCCAGTCAAATAAAATTCCCATCATAGCTCGGAGAGATTCGTTCTTAATCAGAAGTGGGATACCAGCCTCTATAGTGCCAGCTGGACATATGTATTTGCAAAAGAATGGTTCACCGATTCCAAATTCATTGGAGATTGCGATTGGAAGTGCAAATACGAATACTGCAAGTATGACGTATTTGAGATACCTGAGAGATTTATCAATCTTGGCAGGTAAGTGGCATTTCTTCATCCTAATCTTGTACAGCAAGTCCTGAAAGAATCCGAATGGACATAGAAATCCGCATACGAATCTACCGAGAAATGCTCCAGTTATGAGCAAAAAACCCAGCACGTAGTATGAAATATGATATTTATTGCCGTTTTCGACCGACTGCAGTGCTCCGATAGGGCATGCAGCACCAGCAGCTGGGCAAGAATAGCAGTTTAATCCAGGTGAGCAGAAGTTTTTACTCTTACCTTTGTATATAGTGCCATCGGTGAAATTCGAGATATGAGGATTGGTCATTAATGTTGCTATGAGCTGCACCAGATGACGCCTCGGGTTGTTAGTCTTCATGGCGCCTCCTATCCGATTCCTATGCATTCGAGACAGACGGTGGCAGCCTTGCTGAAAACCGTCAGCATCTCGCCTCTATTGAAACCTATTATTAACATAACGATACCAGCCGCAATGAGCGCGGCCGGTATCAGCCTTTTATATTTTTTAGACATAATCTATTCCTGACAATCCCTACCTATGACAATTTCTTAAGACGCGAATTTACTTCCTTCATGTAGAGTTCAGTAATTGCATCAGTATCATGTGTTGAGAAAGCTCCGACCTTTGGATCGCCGATTTGCTTTCCATTCTTATCAAAGAACACGGTGGTAGGAGTACCGCTTACGTACTGAAGAAATCCTTCGTTCAAAGAGTCGCTTGGAACGAGCGTCTTTGCCGTTAATCCCTGCTTGGAGAGAATCTCCTTTGCAGTGTCTGGTGAGGAGTCTCCATCGAGACAAATTGATACAAACTGCACGTTGGAAGGTAGCTGGTTCCTGAGCTTCTCAAGAGCAGGCATCTCATCGATGCAGTATCCACAAGTTGTCGACCATACGTTAACCACGGTGAGGTCGTAATCCTTCAAGTTATCCTGTGTAAATTTTTCGCCGTCTAGCGTAGTGGTTTCGAAGTTCTTAAGGCTAGCCTTTGTGCTGTTGCTGCCTTTTGAATCTGAATTTGAACCATCCTTGCCGCAACCGGTGAATGATATTGCGAGCACAAGCACGACTGCCGCAAGTAACGTAAATCTCTTAATGTGTAGTTTTCTCTTCATAATATTCCCCAATATTCCTTATTTATCGCGAGTAAACGCAACATAATATATTATAATCTTACGATATGGGTTTAGTATAACATCTAAGTGAAGTAATTAATCATTATAAAAATCTTAATTTAAATTGTGCACTATCAAAAATATTGATGATAACAAATCATTGACCATTTGTAGCAATGATACTAAAATATTACGATATGAAAAAGGAGAAAAAGGATATGAATATTACAGTTTACTGCGGCTCTCGCTTCGGTGAGAAGTCAGTATTTAAGGATAAAGCGGTTGAACTCGCAAACTGGATTGTAGAAAGTGGACACAGCCTTGTATACGGTGGCGGAAATGTAGGGCTCATGGGAATCGTTGCAAATACAGTTCTAGAAGGTGGCGCTAAGGTGTACGGCATCATACCAGAGTTCCTGCTCAATCAGGAGAAGGGACATCAGGGTCTCTACACACTCGAGATTGTAAATTCTATGCCAGAGAGGAAGACCCGCATGATCAATCTTGGCGATGCATTTATCGCACTTCCAGGTGGACCGGGCACACTCGAAGAGATTTCAGAGATAATCTCATTAAGGCGACTGAATAGGACTGATAAGCCTTGCATTCTATATAATATTGAAGGCTTTTATGATCCTTTAAGAAAGCTACTTAATGAGATGGTAGATGCCGACTTCCTGCCAGCTAAAGACCTTGACAAGGTTGTCTTTGCGAGCAATCTAGATGAGATTAAAGCTGAGCTAGGGGAAAATTAGCACTTGCCTATAGTATTTAAAATAGTGATATTTACTCGCAGATTAATGGTAAAAACTGTTTTGACAATCATACATAACCTATATACAATTACTTAGTAAGCAAAAAATGGACTGAAACCGTGGTTGTTTCAGAAGTTCACTGGGAATAGGTGAAAAAATGAAGAGAAAGATATTACCAATTATTATTCTGTTCATAAGTATAGCACTGCTTGCAGGCTGTACTAAAAAGAGCGCAGATGACAAGAAGAATAAAGACGGATATACACATATTTCCGGCAAAGAGGCCGCTAAATTTGTTGAGAATGCAGAGAAGGATGATGCTAAGATTATCGACGTAAGAGGCAAGGTTGCTTGGGGAATGGGTCATATTCCGAAGTCTATTCCTGTATGGTACGAAGATTTCGATAAGGGAAAAGTAAAGGCACTCCCCGATAAAAATCAGAAAATTCTACTTTACTGCGATTACGGTGGTCTGAGTAAGAGAGTTGCAAAGCGCCTTGTAAAGCAAGGATATACCAACGTATATGAGTTTAACGGACTCAAGGTGTGGAAGGGCAAGGTTATAGTAGAGGAAGAGTATAAAGATCTCCAAGAAGGTGAGAGCAACTAGGCTCTCAGCAGTATCAACTATAATTGAGACTCATTTGTTTTATTCTGTTCATTTTTATCACTTCTTGACAGTGAGCTTCCATGATTTGTTACCCTGCTTGTCGAAGTCCAGAACTTCATGGTTGTGCTCTTCGCAGTAACCTGGCAGATTTACTACAGCGTCAGGGCAAGTGAATTCAACCTCTATAATCTGACCTTCTTCAGCTTCCCCCAAAGCCTTCTTAAGCTCTATAAGTGGTATCGGGCAGTCCATGCCCTTGGTGTCAAGCTTTATATTTCCCATTCTTTCCTCCTTGTATCAATGTAAATATGTCATACAAATCAGTGACATGAACGTATTAATTTATATATTTCTATTCTATATATTTTAATTTTTACTTTACCCTCTTGCACTTTTCAAGCCACGGACATACATAAACCATGCGCCAAACCAGATTCCTAGTGCAATGAATAACAGTGCAAGCCAAGCTCTTGTAGCGAGCTGAGAAGTTGCAACGAGGCCGTTTCCAATAAGACAGCCTTTCGCCCACACGGCACCTATTCCCATGAGCATGCTTCCAAGTACGGTTTTTATTACAATTTTCTTATCTGTTTTGACTATCGAAAATTCTTTGCTCGTAAAGGTTGTAAAGAAGGAACCTAAGATTATTCCTACAATCACCAAATTATCCCAACCGACACCGTCGGTTCTGTTATAGACAACTCATCCGATGGGCTCGGAATGCGTGCCTGTTATCATGTTGAACCAAGATAATACTGGGTCGGAAATTGAGATTCCACCATTTCTACCAGTGAGGTTGCTGAAGTAGAATGCAGCAGCCATGAGCACCCCGATGAGTACTACAGTTATCTCACGACTCCAAATCTTCTCGCAGAAAATGTGTCGGAGTCCGGTATATGTCTGTGGCAACTTGTATTTTGGCTTGTGTGCTCTATAATGACGAAACATCAGGATATATAGCAATATGGCTGCTGGTGCAAATATAAGCAGCGGGGAGAAGGGCATATCGAACAAGTCGATATCGTATACTTCCTGAAGCCCCATAATCTTCTGTGTAAATGGCTTAAAAATCCATTTGTTCGTAAAGTATTCAGTCGTTGCAAAAACTATGAGCGATAGTATTCCGATGATTCGTCCATCTCCGACTTTAACGATAGTGCTCGTAACACAGCCGTTGGTGAGGACTGCTCCGATTCCGAAGATGAATCCACCTATAGGAACGGCAACCATCGAATAGCATCCAAAGTACGGTGAAGGAATCACAGTGCTGCCGACCAGTATGTGATAAAGCAGTCCTTCGGTAACAATTATCGTCAAGATGAGAACTGCGTTATAGTATTTCTTCTCAAGATAGATATCTCGTATCGTTCCAGTAGGACAGAAACGTCCGCGCTTGAGTAGAAAGCCGAACAGCAATCCTATAAACAAACCAGATATATTAAGTAGCAAAATAGCCTCCTTTTATATGGATTACAATTAATGATTATATTTCTTTATCTAAAGTCTTAATATATGTATATAAATAATCAATATGAAATTACTTCAAATAAGGATTATCAATGCATTAAAATGTATGTAATCCTTTTAAATTGCTGAAATTAAGATGTTAAGACGATAGCATTTTGTATAAAAATATTGACTAACGTACAGGATAAGAATATAATCTTTCACATCTGAAATAATTAACATAGTTAATTATTTACTTTAAAAGAATAGGTTGCCTTGTTTTACGTTTCATAAAATGTAAAGCATTCAATTATAAAGGTATTTCTAGAAAAGGAGTTTTAAGTGAAAGAGTATCAATCTAAATTCTTACTTCAGATGCACAAATTCCATAAAATTAAATTTTGGAATCTAGTTCCGGAGCTTAACCCAAGTGAGCACATGATTGTGTTTGCACTATGCAGATGTGAAGCTGGGAAATGTGACGAGCCTACCGATGATCTCGATATAAAGCTATCGGCGATGAAAGATATTAAGGTCTCCAGCCTAGCCAAATCATTGCGTATGACGATGCCAGGCGTATCCAGGGGATTAGCGGGTCTAGAAGAAAAAGGCATTATCGAACGGAAAGTTGATAGGAGTGATAGGCGAAACACCTTGGTATTTCTAACTGAAGATGGATATAAGAGGATAAGCGAATATAAGAAAAGAATTGATAGATACTTCGAAACTGTTTTCAAGAGATTTGGAGAAGAACGGGTGACCGAAATTATTGATCTTATTGCAGAGCTTGCGGAGATTGCTCAAGAGGAATTACAAAATGCGTTAAATGGAGATGGTGCCATTAACTTTGATAAAGGCGCTGACTTATATGAGCAGGGAGATGAAAAGTAACAGATGATAAAACTAATTAAGAATTTAAAACCATACAAAATAGCTGTTCTGACGCTTCTTTTAGTGCTTGTAGTTCAAGCATTTGGAGATATCTCGATTCCGAGCTATATGCAAAAGATTATCGACACAGGTATTCAGAATAAAGGTATTGAACATATCATTCCCAGCAAAGTAACGGAAGATGAGTATAGAGAAGCACAGATTTTCATGAATGACGGTGAGAAGAGACTTTGGGCCTCTGCATACAAGAAGGATGGCGGTACTTACACACTCGTGACTAAGGATGAAAAGAAGTTAAGCAAGCTAGATAGCAAACTGCTTAGGCCGATAGTTCTCAGTTATCAGCTCGGACATATGACCGTTAGGCAGTTCAAGAAGACCGTAAAGGAACAACTTAGTGCGAGACCAGAAACTAAGGCAATAGCTGCGCGTATAGATGATATGTCCATTTCTGAAATTGCGAATTTGATGAAGGTGGATATCAAGTCATTTAAATCAAAAAATCAGAGTGGTAAGCTTCATACTTACGTTGACATGCGTCCGATGATTGAGACCCAGATTGCTAATGGTCAGATGGATAAATCAACGATAAATAAATCAAAGAGCGATATGGACAAGACTATATCATCTGTTGGCGATAGGACGTTAAAGTCTATGGGGATAGCTTATGCTACTAGTGCATCTGAGGCAGCAGGGGTAAATGTAGATAGAGTGCAAAAGACGTATCTGTGGGACACTGCTCTTAAGATGATGCTCGTCACAGTTATAATAATCTCTGCGGCTATTGTAGCCTCTTATATAGCCTCGAAGGTCGGAGCTAAGATAGGTATGACTCTCAGGAGAGAGGTGTTTGAGAAAGTAATGAGCTTCTCTAGTGCGGAGATGGATAGATTTCAGACATCCTCGCTGATTACGAGAGCTACCAATGACATACAGCAGGTTCAGATGACAACTACAATCATACTGCGTATGGTGCTTTACGCACCTATTTTAGCGATTTGGGGAATCTTCAAAGTAGTTGAGACCGGAGCTCATATGAGCTACGTAATTGCTGTTGGTGTAGCGACTGTGGTGGCTATAGTATTAATACTTATGGTCATTGCCTTGCCAAAATTCCGCATCATGCAGGAACTCGTCGATGCTCTAAATAGCGTTTCTCGTTCGATACTCACCGGCATTCCAGTAATTCGTGCATTCGGGAGAGAGCAATCGGCGGAGAGACGATTTGATAAAGCTAATGCAGATCTCAAGAAGACGCAGTTGTTTGCCAATAGGGTGATGACTTTTATGCCACCACTGCTCATGATGCTGATGAATTTACTTGGTGTAGCGATTGTATGGGTAGCATCGCACCGAATTAATACTGGAAATATGCAGGTAGGCTCAATGACAGCATTTCTCACATATTCGATGATGATCGTAATGTCATTTATGATATTGACTGTTATGTCTATACTGATTCCTAGAGCTGGAGTTGCGGCTAATAGAATAGATGAAGTGATCAGCTCTAAATCATCAGTAATTGACAGAAACGATGCAATTGATATTGAGGAATGTTCTGGTAGATTGGAGTTTGATAACGTTTCCTTTAGATATGAGGGTGCTGATGCACCTGCTCTATCAGGTATTTGCTTCACAGCAAATCCTGGCGAAACCACTGCCATAATAGGAAGTACAGGTTCAGGTAAGAGCACAATAGTTAATCTGATACCGAGATTTTTCGATGTAACGGCTGGGTGCATTAAGCTTGATGGTAGGGATATACGTGACATCAGCATGAAGTCACTCAGAGAGAAGATTGGCTTCGTACCTCAGAAGGGAATACTGTTCTCTGGGACTATCGATTCAAATATTAGATTTGGAAATGAAGATGCAACATCCGAAGAGGTTCGCAAGGCCGCGGAGATTGCTCAGGCTCTCGATTTCATTGAAGAGAAGGAAGATAAATTTGAAAGTGCAATTGCACAAGGAGGCTCTAATGTGTCAGGCGGACAGAAGCAGAGGCTTTCTATTGCGAGGGCGATTGCCAAAAATCCGAAGATTCTGGTGTTCGACGATAGCTTCTCGGCATTAGACATGAAAACGGATGCGAAGCTCAGAAGGGTGCTTGCAAATTATGAGAAGGATGCGACTAAAATTATTGTCGCGCAGCGAGTTGGAACGATTATAGATGCTGAACAGATTATCGTTCTCGACGAAGGAGAGATAGTAGGAAAGGGCAGACATAGAGATTTGCTCAGAACATGTGAAGCATATAGGCAAATTGCTGAATCGCAGCTATCAAAGGACGAATTGGAGGTGGAATAATGGCAGAGAATATGAATAAGAAACCAGCTCCAGTCAAGCGTGGGCATGGACCAGGCTCAGGTGAGCCATCCGAGAAGCCGAAGAATTTCAGCAAGTCACTCAAACAGATTTTGAGATATAGCGGAAGTTATAAATATGCATTTGTAGTTGTTATATTATTTGCGATTGCTGGTACAGTATTTCAGGTAATTGGACCTAAGGTGATGGGGCGTGCGACAACAGTGCTCGCAGAGGGGCTGATGCATAAAATCAAAGGAACGGGAACTATTGACTTTACGACGATTGGCAAAATCTTGGTCATCACTGTTGCTCTATACGCAATTGGTGCTGTGCTGACTTTCATACAGGGCTGGATTATGACGGGAATCACCCAGAAAATCGTTTATAATATGCGTCGTGATATTTCGGAAAAGATTAACCGTATGCCGATGAAATATTTCGAGAGCCATCAGTATGGTGATATTCTGTCAAGGATTACGAACGATGTAGACACATTGGGAACAGGGTTAAATCAGAGTGTCACCACAATTATTACCTCTGTAGCGACCGTTATCGGTGTGGTAGTAATGATGCTGACCATATCACCACTTATGACACTTATTTCATTTGTCACGATTCCGGTTTCCATTCTGTTACTCGGCTTTATAATCAAGATGTCGCAGAAGCACTTCAAGACCCAACAGGAGTACCTAGGTGATATAAATGGTCAGATCGAAGAAAATTTTGCAGGGCAGCTCGTGATAAAGGCGTTCAACAAAGAGGAGTCCGTGGAGAAGAAGTTCAATGAGACCAATGAGATTCTCTATGAGTCAGCTTGGAAGTCCCAGTTCATATCGGGGGTTATGCAGCCTGTGATGATGTTCTTCGGAAATCTCGGGTATGTGGGAGTAGCTATTTCAGGAGCGATGCTTGCTATCAAGAATGTGATTGGTATAGGAGATATACAGGCGTTTATACAGTATGTGCGTAGCCTCACACAGCCACTTTCGCAGGCTGCTCAGGTCATGAATCAGGTGCAGTCGATGGGGGCAGCTGGTGAACGTGTATTCGAGTTCCTAGCTGAGGAAGAGGAACCTCGAGACCCTGATGATGCTATTAATGATATCGATGTAGAAGGGTTTGTAGAATTCGAACATGTGAAGTTCGGTTATGATCCAGATCAGGTTATCATAAATGACTTCAGTGCAAGAGTTAAACCGGGACAGAAAATCGCTATCGTCGGGCCAACTGGTGCTGGCAAAACTACAATAGTCAAGCTCCTGATGCGTTTTTATGATGTAAATGCAGGATCGATAAAGATTGATGATTTGGATATTCGTACCATGAGCCGTCATGGACTGAGAGACAATATCGCTATGGTTCTTCAAGATACATGGCTGTACTCAGATACTATCATGGAGAATATCAGATACGGAAAACAGGATGCAAGCGATGAAGAGGTTATAGCTGCTGCTAAGGCGGCAAGAGCGGATAGATTTATAAAGACGCTCCCTGGTGGATACAATATGGTTTTAAACGAAGATGCAACCAATATATCTGAGGGACAGAAGCAGCTTTTAACCATTGCGAGAGCAATTCTTGCAAATCGAAAGCTCTTAATTCTTGATGAAGCTACCTCTTCAGTAGATACTAGAACAGAAGTTAGGATTCAGGAAGCCATGGATCAACTGATGAAGGGGCGTACAACCTTTGTAATAGCTCACAGATTATCGACAATAAGAAACGCAGATCTCATACTCGTTATGAACCATGGAGATATAATAGAACAAGGAACGCATGATGAACTTCTTAGAGAGGACGGAGCATATGCAGAACTGTATAACTCGCAATTTGACGAAGTGGAGGCTTCATGATGAGCAAAGCTAGACTTAGTACACTGTGCTACATAGAGAAAGACGAGCATTACCTGATGATGCATCGCGTCATCAAAGAAAACGATATCAACCACAACAAATGGATTGGTGTTGGGGGGCATTTTGAGGATAGAGAGAGTCCTGATGACTGCCTACTACGTGAAGTGCGTGAGGAAACGGGGTACGAGCTTACAGAGTATAAGTTTCGCGGAATAGTGACATTTATCTATGGCTCTGGTGAAAGGGAGATGGTCGAGTACATGCATCTCTTTACGGCGACGGGATTTAAAGGTGAACCGATTCCTTGCGATGAAGGCGTACTTGAGTGGGTTCCTAAGGATAAGCTTTTAGAACTCGAACTCTGGGATGGTGATAAGATATTTCTCAGACTGCTTGAAGAGAGGGATGATTTCTTCTCGCTTAAGCTCGTATATAACGAGAGCGATGAACTGATAGAAGCTTTGCTCGATGGAAAGTCCATATAAGGCAATTTGGGCGAATTAAAATTAAAGCAAAAGACCTAGAAGATGGAATGATAAGATTCCAGTTTCTAGGTCTTGTTTATCTATTCATCGTCAAATGATATTGATTAAATTCTAATCTTTGCAATGTAGTGGGCGTTTTCAGGAAGCTTTAGATCCCTGCCTGCATCATCGAAACTCCACATCTTTACACCAGCTCTAGTCGAGTCAAGAACTGCATAGAAATTAAACATTGCAATTCCGTAGTTTAGAAGCTGATCCTCAGCTGTTGTAAGGTCGTCGTCAAGTCCAATTAGCGATACGATATCGTCATCAACGATTACTCTGTATGGCTGACGGTTGAAGAATGATTGTGCAACAGCGATTGAGAGTAGTGCATCCTCAAGCTCAGTGTACAGAAGCTCCATGTTAACAGGCTCTCCATATACCTTGTAAGATAAAAGGTCCTGCATGCTGATCTTTGGTGCAACCTTCTTCTCGTAAGATACCATCGTAACGTTGGATGGGCTCTTGATATCGAGACGAACGTCTTTCTTAGCTTTGTTGCCGTGTCCAAATGCGATAAATACCGCAAGAGTCTTATCAGTATCAACGCCAAGTGCACCCTTAGCTGCTTCAGCATCATTTACAGTTAGCCAGCAAGCATCAAATCCTAGCTGTGTAAGCTTGAGCGTTAGACCCTGTGCGATGAATCCTGCATTTTCTAGATAGTGAGGGGCTTCCTCTGAGTAAAGCGCCAAGTAGTTAGGTGCCTTAACAGTAAAGCCGTTATATCCTACGCTGCTTCCGAGGAAATCCACTACATCGCCCTTGAAGAAATGAAGCTCGGTAGAAATCTCAGGAAGTAGCTTAGGAACTACTTCGTTATAAGCTTTTATTTCCTCAACTGAAGCAGCATCAACTGCTGTATCTGCGAAATCGCGGCACGACTGGCGGCGAGAAACAATCTCATCATAGTATCTTAAATATTCCATAAAGTTCTCCTTTCAAGTCCATACATATGACAATAATATCAATTTTGCAAAATTAGTACAATACGGATAATCAATATATTTCTTAAATGCTATAAAAAAACAATAGCTCTGACAGGGCACACGGGTGCACAGTAACCGCATCGCACGCACTTTTCAATATTTATCTCGGCAAGTCCATTGTCATTCCAAAATATTGCTTGACTCACGCAGCGAGCTTTGCAAGTACCACAGCCTTCACAGTCACTCTGGTCTACCATCATGCGCTTCTTGCTGATATCTGGCGTATATCCCTTATCTAGAGTACCTTCAAAGTATTTGATGGAAGTATCGACTTCTTCGATGCTTCCCATGCCAATCATAACAGCATCTACACCATCCAGTGAAGTTACGTAATCTAGGCATTCTACATAATCCTCGATGATATTTCCTCCGCCGAAAGCCTTCATGGTAAATACACCTATGCCGCACCTTGAACATAGTTTTATCGCTTCCTCCATATCCTCTCGTGTCCCAGGTCCTTCTCCATCCCTGATTCCCATACCAGTCTTATTGATTAGTGGAAATACTATATCACAGGATTCCAAATTCGTCGCTGAGCGGCATGCGTCCACATGATGTGTCGAGATTCCAATCGCCTTAATTAGACCGGAGGCTTTTTTGTCTACAAGTGCCCTCCAAGCCTCGCTGCGCCCGCGCAGATCGGTAACTCCTCTAACTTCATGGAGCAGAAAAATATCTACCTGATCGAGATTGAGCTCTGCAAGACATTCATCGACTGCGGCTGATGCACTTTCATAATCAGTCTCGAGAGTCTTGCTACAGATAACCGGCATCGATAAGTTTTCATCTGATTTAATTGTGTCCAGTGCAGGTCTGAGATATCTGTAAGTGTCATAGTACTGAGCTGTATCGAGGAAATTAATCCCGCTATTCGCCGCATGTACGATGATACGTGCACCTTCGTCTAGTGATAGATTCTTTTGCGAGAAGCCCATCGTGAGCGTTCCCATGCCTACCGCTGAAACCTCTATACCCGATAATCCTAATCTAATTCTCTTCATATCATAATTTTAACACGCAACTGATGTATAATATACATTAAGTTTATGATGAGAGTGTATGTTATGTCGCAAAGGGACGCAAATAACAGGGGAGATAGATGTCGCTAAAAGGGTATGATTTGCATTTTTTGAAAAAAGATATTCCTGCTGGAATCATCGTTGCACTCGTGTCTATTCCGATTTCAATCGGTTATGCACTAGTAGCGGGGCTTCCGCCGATTTACGGATTGTATGGGTCGTTGCTCCCTATACTGGTGTACGGGCTTATAACTAGTTCGCCGAGATTCGTTTTTGGAGTAGATGCTGCTCCAGCTGCACTTGTTGGTGGTATGCTGTATTCAATGGGCATTTCATATCAATCACAAGAGGCAGTGAAGATAATACCTGTAATAACACTTTTCACAGCAGCCTGGATACTGATAGCTCGCATAGTCGGACTTGGTAGATTGGTAAAATTCATTTCTTCTCCGGTAATGGGAGGCTTCATAACGGGAATCTGCTGTACGATTATACTGATGCAGATTCCTAAGTTATTTGGCGGTGATTCAGGGAGAGGAGAACTGCACGAGCTCCTCGAACACATATACAAATCAGCATGTTCTGGGATTCACGTTCCGTCGTTAATTCTAGGGCTCGGTACTATTATCATAATTCTAGGTTCCAAGAAAGTTATTCCAGCGATTCCGATGAGTGCTGTAATGATGTTTGTCGGGGCAGGACTTACTTACTTTATGAACATTGAGAGCTATGGGGTGAAGCTGCTCCCTGAGGTAAAGTCAGGATTACCAGCCATCGTAATCCCGGATATTACTCTGGTTCATGGCAATGTCAGAACGATGATGCTGCAGACACTGATCATAGCGATTGTAATCATCTCTGAGACTCTTCTCGCAACCAATAATTTTGCTCTTAAGTATGATGATAAAATCGATAATAATAGGGAGATTTTCGCCTATGCGATGAGCAATCTCGCCGGAGGATTAGTTGGTTGCTGCCCTGTAAACGGAAGTGTCTCGAGGAGCAACATAGCTGATCAGTTTGGTGTTAAGTCGCAGGTGATGTCGGTATCGGCGGCATTTACGATGATGATAATCCTTATTTTTGGAACGGATTTTATCCACATGCTACCAGTACCAGTTTTAACTGCGATAGTGATTTCTGCGCTCATCAGCAGTACAGAATTCGAACTCGCTGCCAAGCTGCGCAAGGTCGATAGAACCGAGTGGAAGATATTCTATGTGGTGATGTTTACAGTCTTAATTTTTGGAACAATCTATGGCGTTCTTATCGGAATTATTCTTTCATTTGTGACCGTAATCATCAGAGCGTCCAATCCTCCTAGAAGTAGACTTGGATACATACCTGAGAAAGATCAATTTTATCCTATTGACAGAACGACGGGAACTCGTGAGATTAAAGGGGTGCTCATATACAGATTTGGAGGGGCATTATTCTTTGCCAATGCGAATACGATCAAGGATGAGATAGATGATTTAGTAACTGACGATATGAAGGCTGTAATTGTTGATGCCAGTGGTATTACAAGCATTGATGTCACAGCCGTAGAGCGTTTGATGATTTTATATACAAAATACAAAGAGCGCGGCATAAAGCTATTTCTGACAGAGCACTCGGGGGATTTAAATGATCAGCTACGTGCTTTTGGAGCGGAGCAGATGTTCAAAGACTATGCTATAGTCCCACATATCTATCAGGCTCTAAAGTCGGTGGGCATAAATAAGCCATATGAACTAGGTGATTGCGAAGGTGATGTCTGCTATATCTCCATCAATGGTTCGGCTGGAAGCTCGCAGATTGCGGAGTTTGAATGGGCGTATGGTGATCAGGCAGAGGCCAGGATGGAAGATGTTGCGAATTCACTGGCAGATAAGCTTATAAGCCTCGAAAAAGTAGATGATGACATGATTCGCGAGGCTGAACGAAATGCACTGGGCAGCAATTGGAGCGAGATTGACGAAGAGAAGTTCTTAGATTTTCTCGAATTCCAACTTGCTCACCTTCTTGAACTAGGTAAGATAGATCTTGAAAAATTCCAGAGAGTACGTGAGAAGATTCTGTTATATCACGCAAAGCTTGACATGCAAATTAACGATAGAAATTCCGATGAGCTAGATGAGATCATCAGGACTAGAATTGTTCGCGAAGAGCAGTTTAGAAATAGATTCCCTGATGCATATAACTCCTTTTCTGAAGAGAGAGCTAGACATAGAGAAATCTTGAAGAATGATTATCCTGAAATTTGGGAGAGAATCATGAAGATTCGCCGTGAAGGCGAAGACAAGGGTAAACTCCGTGGTAAGGTTCGTGACAAGCATTTATTCCCAGGATTTGATGAAATCGAACACTTAGTTGATGGTGTAAAAGATTATTTTCATAAGAAGAAATAATTGTGGACTGTGAATCATGTTAAGCATAGTGGAGACGATGAACGTAAAGTATCTATTAGACTGCATATTATTAGTAGATTAAAACAGAAAGGTTAATTCATTATGAGGATATATATTCTTAGACATGGGCAGACCGACCTAAATAGTGAGAAGCGTTTTCAAGGACAAATGCAAACAGAACTAAACGAAGTTGGAATTGCTCAGTCAGAGAAAGTTGCGGAACTGCTAAGTGAACGGGATATCAAATTCGACAAAATCTATTGTAGCCCTCTAGAGAGAGCGATTAAAACAGCGGAAATCGTTACTTCGGAGGCTAGAGACAAGTTTATAATAGATGATGATCTTGCAGAAATTGACTTCGGGATAAATGAAGGACGAAAGTATGATGAGCTTCATGGAGATAAGAGCAACATATTCTTGTCACCAGGTAATTACATTCCACCAGAAGGCGGTGAGTCACTAGAGACACTTAAATTCAGGGTTAAGCGATTCCTCGAGAGGGTGCGAGATGAAAACAGCGAAGGCAACATTCTTGCAGTATCTCACGGTACGGCAATTCACATGATGCTTCTCTATATGAGAGGTATGGAATTCAGTGATTTGTGGACAGAGCACGTCGGAAACTGCAATGTGAAAGTTGTCGATGTCGAAGGTTGGGAACTTAAAGTCAGGGATGACCTGCAGATTGAAACTGATAAATATATAAAATAGATAATTTACTATATAAAAGGAGGTAAGGTATGAGAGGCATTATTGATGTTGGTGGCGGAACGCGTGATATATTTGGAGCTGGAGTATTCGACTACTTCCTTGAGTATGGAGTTACTTTTGACAGGTGCTATGGTGTATCAGCTGGCTGCGCTAATATAGCATCATTCCTTGCAGGACAACAACACAGAAATTATGAATTTTATACGGAATATGCTATGCGAAAGGAATATATGAGTCTTGATAATTTCATTAAGACAGGTTCATATGTTGATTTAGATTATGTATATGGTACACTGTCGAACAGTTATGGTGAATATCCACTAAATTTCGAAGTTCTTAAGAGCAATCCATCAGAATTCATAATAATTGCTGCTGAAGCAAATACTGGCAAGACTAAATACTTTACAAAAGCCGATCTAAACTATAATAACTATGCACCTATAAATGCGTCTAGCTGCGTACCGGTTGTAAATAAACCTTATAAGATAGATGGTGTGGAATATTTTGATGGGGGTATAGCAGACCCAATCCCATATAAGAAGGCATTAGATGATGGCTGCGATGAACTCGTAATTATATTGACTAGACCTAAGGCTGGGCACCGCATAGATAATAGCGATAAGAGAATGGCCCAGATACTGGCTAGGCAGTATCCTAAGGCAGCTGAGCTTCTTGAGCATAGAGCCGAAACCTACAATACGCAGCTAGATGCTATAAAAAAGCTCGAGGAAGAAGGAGTCGCAAAAATCATTGCACCTGAGAACATTGGGAAACTCAAGACTCTGACTAGAGATGTAGATATGCTTAAGTCTCTGTATAGAAAAGGTCTTGTTGCGGCAAAGAAAGCTGATATAAAATAGCGTCTATACGACATTTGATTATAGTTAAATCTTGCTGTAATTTGAACACTGGTATAAATACATAACTTGAAAATTTACAGATTATGAAAACAGGCAGGAGCACTCGCTCCTGCCTAATTTCTTTGATGTTGTTCAATGTAATCTCCTGAACTCAATCTTACTGCTCGATGGTGCTCATAAAATTATGAAGTAATTTGAACAGTGCTGCGGTTTCGTCGTCAGTAAGACTTATGCATGAACGAATCTCCTGTGGTACAGCAAGCGCTTCCTCGCGGAGAGCCATACCTTTGTCTGTAATTTTGATGATCAGATTGCGTTCATCCTTTACCGAGCGATTTCTAGTTAAATAACCCTTAGCTTCAAGCTTCTTGAGCAGTGGAGTTAGTGTGCCAGAATCAAGGAATAGTTTATCCCCAAGTTCCTTAACACTCAGCTCACGTGCCTCCCAAAGTACCATCATCGTGATGTATTGTGTATATGTGAGATCCAGCTTGCTCAGAAATGGCTTATACCTGCGAGTTATCTCCTTAGAGCATGCGTACAGCGGAAAGCATAGTTGATTCTCTAGCTTTAGGCTATCGTACTTGTCCATCAGTTTTCCTCCCAGTTGTGTAGATACTGTATGCAATTCTTTATTTAATATCTTGTTGCATGCAATTTAATTTTATTTTAGCCTAACACAATATATGTGTCAACTATTGTTTGTACAAACGTTCAAAAAATCACGCATTATCTTTTGTTGTTATAATATTTCATTGTGTTAAAATATCTAATGGGGGGATTAGAAAAATGACTGAAGTTATGCGACTAGCAAACAAACTCGTTGATGAAGGTCTTTTGGAACATAACGAATATATTGAGCTTCTTTCAAATAGAGATGACGAGGTTCGTGAGTATCTGCGAAGCAAAGCGCAAGAAATAGCAGTTGGTAACTATGGTCGCGATATATTTTTGCGAGGACTCATAGAGTATTCCAATATATGCAAAAATGACTGCTATTATTGCGGTATCAGAAAGAGTAATAACGACGTTGAGAGATACAGGCTTAGTCTTGAAGAAATTCTAAGCTGCTGTGATATAGGCTATCAAATCGGGCTTAGGACGTTCGTGCTACAAGGTGGAGAAGATCCATATTTTACGGATGATATGATGTGTGAGATTATCTCTTCGATTAAATCACACTATCCTGACTGTGCGCTAACTCTTTCGATTGGAGAAAAAGAGCGCGAGAGCTACAAACGATATTTTGAGGCTGGTGCGGATAGATACTTGCTGAGACATGAAACAGCTGATGCTGAACACTACAGACGACTTCATCCAGAATCACAATCTTTAGAGAATCGTATGCGATGTCTTGACGTGTTAAAAGACGTTGGATTTCAGATTGGAGCTGGATTCATGGTTGGTTCGCCAGGACAGACCTATGATACGATGGCTAGCGACTTTGAGTATTTAAAGAAGCTAAAACCTCATATGATAGGAATTGGACCATTTATACACCATAAAGATACACCGTTTAGAAATGAGACTGACGGTACGCTTGAACTCACACTTTATTGTCTTAGCATATTGAGGATAATGTTTCCCAAAGCGTTGCTTCCAGCTACAACAGCGCTAGGGACCATCGATAAAAGGGGGCGCGAGAAGGGGGTACTGGCAGGAGCAAATGTAATAATGCCCAGTCTTTCACCGGATAATGCCAGAAGCAAATACCTTTTGTATGAGGGAAAGGTTGGTGTCAAAGATAAGGCGGCAGAAGGTCGACAATTACTCGATGAGAGATTGGCAGAGATTGGGTATAGGACAGTGACTGCGCGCGGAGACTACAAGGATTGGGATAGGATGTAATTCCAAGTCAACCTTGGTTGATTTATGAATAATGAACTCAGACGTTATCACACGATTATCGACTGATTCACAATATATTGCAGTATGTTTTATTCATTGTGGAGGTGCTTAATGGATAAAGAAACTCGTCCGTATATAGCTTGGGATGTGGTACAGGATTTTATGGTAAAGGCTTTTACAGAACTCGGAGTTCCTGAGGCTGATGCTGAGATCTGTGCGGAAGTCCTGATGGAGAGCGATAGAAGAGGTATCGAGAGTCATGGTGTAAATAGGTTCAAGCCTATTTACGTTGACCGCATCAACAAAGGTATCCTAAATCCTGTTACAGAGGTGGATGTTATCAGAGAATCCCCTACGACGGCAGTACTCGATGCTAACGATGGTATGGGTATGGTCGCGAGCAAGATGGCTATGGACATGGCTATCGAGAAAGCAAAAAAATACGGCACTGCTTGCGTTGCAGTTCGCAACTCCTCGCATTACGGTATTGCTGGGTATTGGACATCCATGGCGACAGATGAAGGAATGATAGGGATTACAGGTACTAATGCAAGGCCATCAATCGCGCCAACATTCGGTGTTGAAAATATGCTCGGTACTAATCCACTGACAATCGGAATTCCTACGGATGAAGGGCATCCATTTTTAATTGATTGTGCGACATCCATCACACAGAGGGGAAAGCTCGAGTTTTATGAGCGTATCGGCAAGGACACTCCGGCAGGAATGGTTATCGGCAGAGACGGTTCAGCGCTTACTGATACATCGTACATTTTGAAAGCACTCAACAATAGGGAAGCTGCACTAGCTCCACTCGGTGGAATTGGTGAGGAGCTTGGCGGATATAAAGGCTACAGTTATGCGACGGCTGTTGAACTACTATCAGCAGCTCTTTCTGGCGGAATGTTCCTTAAGAATTTGACGTGCATAGGTGAAAATGGAGAATTAAGACCTTATCACCTCGGACATTTCTTCATAGTAATCGATCCAGAGGCTATGATTGGTAGAGAGGTGTGTGAGAAGACTGCGGGCGATATACTTAGAGCTCTTAGGACATCTCATAAGGCACCTGGTCATAACAGAATATACACCGCTGGCGAGAAGGAGTGGGATATAAAAGAATTCCGCAAAGACAAAGGCGTTCCGATGGGAGAGGATGTGCAGCGCGAGTTTATCGAGGTGCGTGACTCGCTTGGCATGGATTTCAAATTCCCATTTGAATAGATAAATTACAACTTAATACAAGTTAAGGGAGACTATACATGATTAGATTAGCTATCAATGGATTTGGTCGTATAGGTAGATTAGCATTCAGACGTGTCATGGAGATGGAAGAATTCGAAGTTGTTGCAATCAACGATTTAACATCTCCCGATATGCTGGCATACCTGTTAAAATACGATAGTGTACAGGGAACTTATCTGGGACATATTGTGGAAAATGACGATGAGTCGATCACAGTCGACGGTAAGAAAATCACTATTTACAAGGAAGCAGATGCTAGTAAGCTACCTTGGGGAGAATTAGAAATAGATGTTGTGCTTGAATGCACGGGGTTCTACACATCTAAGGAGAAGTCGAAGGCGCATCTGGATGCAGGTGCTAGAAAAGTTCTAATTTCAGCACCTGCTGGAAATGATCTCAAGACCATCGTATATGGCGTTAACCACGAGACTCTGAATTCTGAAGACAGAATAGTGTCAGGGGCGTCTTGTACGACGAACTGCCTCGCTCCAATGGCAAAGGCACTCGCTGATTACAGAGAGCTGCGTACAGGATTTATGACGACCATACATGCTTATACTGGCAATCAGAAGATACTCGATGCACCGGATAAGGGGTCTAAATTCAGGAGATCGAGAGCAGCGGCAATCAATATTGTTCCTACTACTACAGGTGCGGCGCAAGCGATTGGAAATGTAATTCCAGAGCTTGCAGGAAAGCTCATTGGATCTGCGCAAAGAGTTCCGGTAGCTACTGGATCCATTACTATCCTAGATGCTACTCTCAAGGATGAGACTGATTCGGTGTCAGTAGAGGGAATCAATGCAGCAATGAAAGCTGCGCAGGATGCATCTTTCGGTTACAACGAGGATGAAATAGTATCGACAGACGTTATAGGGATGAGCTACGGCTCAATGTTTGATGCAACTCAGACGCTAGCTCAGAAGTGTGGAACGCACATCTATGAAGTCAGAGTAGTTGCATGGTATGACAATGAGATGAGCTATGTAAGTCAGCTGATTAGAACTCTAAGCTACATGGCAAAGCTATAAAGTTATTTCGAAGTAGGAGGGGATAATTAAAATGGAAGTAAAAGAAGCAAGACAATACGTCGTTGACAAACTAGAGTACGCATTTAAGCCTAACTCAATCGCTGTAATAGGAGCTAGCCGCAATGAGACAAAGGTTGGATTTAAGGTAATCCAGGGGCTGAGAAAGTGCGGATATGAGGGAGAGTTGTATCCTATCAACGTCAAAGCTACTGAAGTTGCAGGAATTCCTGCATATCAGAATATAAAGGATGTTCCTGGTGATGTTGATTTAGCATTCGTATCGCTACCAGCAACTGGTGTTTTCGATGCTCTCAAAGACTGCGTTGAGAAAAAGGTTAAGATAGCTGTAGTTTCATCATCTGGATTCAAGGAAGTTGGAAATGGGGACTTGCAAAATGAGATCACTGAGTTCTGCCGTCAGCATGAGCTTCCGCTAATCGGTCCAAACCTAGTGGGTATCGGAACACCTTACCATGATTTTAACTGTGGATTCATACCATATCTACCTAACAAGGGACCAGTTGCACTCATCTCACAGTCAGGTTCTAACCTTCTAGCTGCATTAGGTTCATCTCAGATTGATCACTTTGGAATCAGCATGTTCGTAGGACTTGGTAACAAGGCGGACGTTGATTTCTGCGAGATGATAAAGTATGCAGACAAAGAGCCTAATACTAAATGCATTGCAGTTTATATCGAAGCTCTTGATAGTCCTGAGGCGTTTAAAAAAGCTTGCCTTGAGTGCGAGAAACCAATTACTGCAATAAAGGTTGGTTCTTCTGAAATAGGTGTTAAGGCTGCATTTGCTCACACTGCCTCTGAGAATAAGGGCCATTCAAATGCTGAGTATGATAAATTATTCGAAGAATCAGGTGTTCTTCGTGAGAAGACATGGCAGGAGTTCTTGGATACTTCTCTCGCTTTAGGTAACTGCCCTCCATTAAGAGGTGACAATGTAGTTATCATTACAAATGGAGGTGGAGCTGGACTTCTAGCGGCTGATCATTTCGAAAGATTGGGCATGCCTCTAAAGGAGCTAAAGGACATCTCCCCAGATCTTAGAGAGAATATCAGAAATTATATGCCTGCATTCGGATCACCACTCAACCCTGTTGATATCAGTGGAACGGCAACTTCTGACATGTATGGTGGTGCACTTAAAACAGCATATAGAGATGAGCATGTTGATGGAATACTTATTTCCGTTTGCCCAACTGCAGTAACCGATGTTGAGGCTATTACTGAGACTGTAATTAATATTCACAGGCAGTATAAGAATCTCGGCAAGCCCTTTATTATGGAGTGCCAGGGTGGAAATGAGTGCCGAGAAGCTATCATGAAGCTCAGAGATAAGGGCATTCCTGCTTTCTCTACACCTGAACAGGCTGTAAATGCTATGGTTGCACTAAGAAGATATAGCCATATCATGAACAAGAAAGAGAAGTTAATCAAGAATATTTAATGACTACATTCAGTCTAATTTAAAAAGTGAGATAATGCGTTGTGTTTGAGTGATGCAGGTATTCCTGCATCACTCTTATAAGGAATGAATATGAACGGAGACAAGCTTTTCAGACTTCTTATGGTTCTGTGCCTTGCGATGGGTATTATGGGAATCACTGTCGGGAAATTTATATTAGGTGGCATTTTCATCGGGCTTGCAGTAGCGATATGGCTGACAACTGGCGGAAAGCACTACAATGATCGCAACCTGTATGACAAAATTGTTGAGGGCTGCGAGGATATCACTATCGAGGATATCTATGAACGTCTAAGTGCAGTTAATACATGTTTAGGGCATCCATGGATGGGTAACAACACATTTACGAGTGAGGATGCTATTATCTTTGGACCAAGTCCATTCAAAGACTATATTACGATTTATAAAGATAAAAAAAGTAATATAGTTGTTAAGAGCGGTACGGAACTCAATCATATCGTGAAAAATGCGGATAATGAAGCTCATTTTATAGATGTTTTGGATACAAAAAGCATGGCGGTAAATCCTAAGTCATACTCGCGTTTTGCCAGCTGGAAGCTCATGAGCACCGTTTTGGTGGATGATTTAACGGAAACCATTAAAAGGATTAAAGCTGGTGATAATTCGGAAATCAAGTTGCTGGATAAATTTAAGTTCTTCTATGCAAATAGTACAGACTGCCTGTATAGGGATGCTGATGATAACGAATATGTATATGTGAGAACAATAAATGAGCCTCTCGATGTGAAAATCTACAACGTACCCGATGGTGATGAAGCAATCGAGGAAGCTGGAGAGGTGCTCGCACAGGTGATTGGTTCTGCAAAGGCTGAAAAGAACGGGTTTAAGTTCTATATGTCTGGTGAAGAATACGGAACTTTATATAGGGACACTGAAAGTGATAGTGATTCATACTTCGTTGAGACGAGTGATGGGCACGTTTATATAAAGGGATTTAGAGCCGTGCGAAAGGCAAATCTTAGCTGCAATTACATCATCACAATAGATGGGACGAGGAAGGCTGTGATTGCAGGAAATGCGAGAATTGCTTTCGAAGAGGATGTGCTCACTGAAAACAGTCTAATCTGCAGTCTAGATGACGATTATCTACTGTTATATATGGCTATACAGGAGCTGATAATGACCAAAAACAAGTGGTTGAAATAGTTTAGCCACCCTTTAATTTGATTTTGATATCGCTAAAATGTATAATCAATTTGTATATTTAGATGGGATATTAGTGCACTTATTAGAAAGTAGTAAGGGTGATTTGATGAAGAGAATTCTTGTGCCAGTTGATGGTTCACCTAGGAGTTTAATAGCGCTTGAGCAACTTAAAACCACGTTTTCGCCGAAGGCTTTCGAGGTTGTGCTCGTTATGGTGCGTGAGAATACAGGATATGCACTCTCTCTCGGTGAGGAAGCAGAGATTAGAGAGGAGCTTGACAAGAAACTCAATTCTATTGCCAAGACAATAGATAAGTACAGTGTTATCACAAGGTCTGCAGTAGGTCGTGCTGGAGCGAGAATTATCGAAGCGGCAAAGGAATTTGGCGTGGAGATGATTGTCATGACGAAATCGACGAAGCCGGGCGCAAGTAGTACTATAGGGCTTACGGCGTCATACATTATGCGACATGCTCAGTGCGATGTGATGGTAGTCAAAGAGACGGAGACAAAAAGAATACAAGAATATAGAGGTGCTATATATAAGAGGGCAAAGGGAACTGTTGCTCTTCGTGGGCAGCTCAGCCTCAAGCAGAGCGAATGCTTAATTCCAAGTGTAAAGGGTGATGTTATATATCACATCGATGTTAAGAGAGGAAGAGTTAGGTTCCTGCACAGGTCGTTTAATGCTGTGACCAAAGAATGGGATTTACCACCAACTAATGGTCAGCAAGAGGTATATGAGATTGAGGCGGGTGTGTCGATTCAGATTCCGGTTAATGCTACTGGGGATGGCAAGATGGCTGATCGAATCAGAATACTAAATCGTAGCATGAAGACTGAAGCCGTGTTCGACTATGAGATTACTGCTGACAAGAGAGCTCTGAACTCATATTCAGTATCTGAATCAAGCGAAACTCAGGATAGAGCGGATGACGATAGAACGGAAGATGAAATCTCTTTTGAGGCAAAAGGAGCCTCTATACCTACTGACGAAGTACTTGCTGAAGAACCGGCAGTTGAAAAAGAGACCGATGCAGAATTATCGAATAATACTAGCAAAGGATTAGAGAAATCAGTAGAAACACCTTGCCCTAAAGATTTAGATAAATCCGTAGAAGCTGAGTATGAAGAGGTAGTTGAATCTGAAGCTGCAGAACCAGAGGGTGATGAATCAGAAGCAGCTGAAACAGCGTCAACTGAGCTAGAAGTAGCTGAACCGGAGGTTGGTGCATCGGAGCAAGCTGAATCAGAAGCAACTGAAATAGAGGGTTCAGATGGAGTGACCGAGACAACCGAATCTGAAGACAGACCATATAATATAGAAGCAGATAGTGAAGACATTGAGGAGGGTGAAAAAAGTACAGAAGCTTTAGACTTGAGTGATCTAGAGAAAGAGCTTGAATCTACACCTAAAGGTTCAAAGGATACGATCGCAGCTATTGAGAAGCTCTGTGCTACAGGGGCCATTGATGCAGTTGAACTCATTAAAGCACTTGATGAACTTGAATCAAAGTCTGGAGAATCTGAGGATTAAGACAGAAAGCTTAATATATAATTTTAGGGGCACTGCATATTGATAAGTGTAATCATGAAATACAAATAATCATGTCAGGATTGACAGTTTTAAACGTATTTGATATTCTATAACGAGTAGTTAGGAGGATAATGTAATGAGCAGAATCAAGACAATTTCAACAAGAAATATGGCAAAGTCAACTCTTTCCGGTGGATGCGGCGAGTGCCAGACATCTTGCCAGTCCGCAAGCAAGACTTCGTGCAGTGTTGCTAATCAGCATTGCGAGCAGGCTAAGAACAAATAGTAACTGAAGGCGCTGCTTACTGCAGCGCTTTTTTATTGTTTGAGCTAAATTCCTAATTATTGAAATGATTTTTATAAGGTATGGTACAAGAGTAAATGATACATCAGTATAAACTAAACGGATATAACATCGTTATGGATGTTAATAGTGGAGCGGTTCACTCTGTGGATGAGGTAGCTTATCATATAATCGCCTTATATGATAAAGGGCTGTCTAGAGATGAAATCGCCTCTGAGATAACAGCTAAGTACAGCGAAGTTACAGATAACGATATCGACGAAACGCTGGCTGATATCGAGAAGTTAAAGTCAGAGAAGCTTCTTTTTTCAGATGACCCATTTGAAGAGATTGCTGGAGATTTAAAAGCTAAGCAGTCTGTACTAAAAGCAATTTGCCTCCACATTGCACATGGATGTAATATGGACTGCAAATATTGCTTTGCAGGTAAAGGCGAGTACAGTGGCAAAGCTGGAATAATGTCCCTCGAAGTTGGTAAAAGGGCGCTAGAGTTCTTAGTAGAGAATTCTGGAAGCCGAAAGAATCTTGAGGTTGATT